>BJFP01000468.1 GCA_014189875.1 Verrucomicrobiota bacterium
CCTTATCCTATCCATGCTTGTAACATCGTTGAAGACAGAGCCGTCTTTCAACTTGTTGTAGTTCACCATCAGTTGGTTGTAGTCTACTTTGCTGCTCAGCATGCCCGGCAATTGCTTGCTGTCCGCGCCCGCCAATTTCATCGCGCGAGTGAGCGCGTCCGCCGGATTGTGCCCCGCCAACTCTTCCTGCCGCAGCCAATACATGACTTTGTTCAGCCGCTGGTTCAGGATTCGTTGGCTACTCAGAGTGTTGATTTTTGCCGGGTTTAGAAGATTTGCGAGCTTCTCTAGGTTCGGCATTTTTTGCACCATTGCCGCATACTTTTCCGTTCTTGCTGCCGCTTGCTCGGCCTTTGCAGCCATCTCAAAAACGCTACCTGCTTTGCCTACCTTGGTGAGCTTGACGGCTTTCTTAGCTGTCTGTTCTGCCTTGGTAGCAGCTTGGGTGATTTCCGCCGCTTTCCCCGCTTTCCCGATCTTGGTCCAAGCGAGTAGCAAGGTGGCGACTTCCACGGCTGCCTTCCCTGCTGTACTGGATTTTGCAATTAACCCGATGTCTCGGAGAGCCTGCACACTCATGATTTCGTGGTAATTCAGGCCGTTTTCGGCCGCGATCCGTGTCTTTGCGTTCTCCTTATATGCGGCCCAGAATTCATTGAAATCTTCGACAACGTCCTTTTTGCCCTGAACGAGATCACCGACGTAGCCCGCCAATGCCCACAGTCCCTTCCCGAGATTTTTCCCCGAATCGATAGGATGGCGGATGAGGTTCCAAAGGGAGGCTGTAATTTCTTTGACATCATCCACGGCGCCATCGCCAACTTCCATCGCTATGCCTCCCACCCCGGCTTTGTCTGCATTCACGAACTGAATTTCCCGGACGAAATGCTCCAGGCGCGAGGCGTCGCCGGCAAACTCATATAACTCGGCTTCGGGAAAGCGCTTTGATGGCAGCACTTCCACACTGAACCAGTAGGTTTCGTCTTCGCTAAGACACAAGACCGGATTACCGATGCGCACTTGTTTCTCCTGTTGTTCCAAGACCGAGGCTGAAAGTTTCGGGATCTGTTCCAGCAGGATGTTCCTCATCCCCAAGCTTCGAGTGGTGAGCTTGTGGATCAGAAGGATTATAGCGATAATGGCGATGATGGCGGCAACCGTGAGGGTAACATTTTTCTTCATGGTTTAGCTCTTATGAATTCATGGCAATTATTTGCAACCGTCAATTTTTTGCTCGCTCCGCTGTGACAGATGGGGGCGTACGGGCTCCATCACATGTAGGACGATATTCGGGTGCTCCATCATCGCGAGCACCTGCCGCTCCGCCTTGAGTCGCGCGATGTTCGCGCGTGAGTCCGTCCACGGCAGTATGACCTTCTCCGGTGCTCATGCTTTGATCTTCTTCGCAGTGATGATGGCAGCGCCTCCGCCGAACGCATCCATCCGCGGCTTGGAGCAGTCATTCGACGACTCAAGCGTTGCATGGCTCGCAGGATCGAAGCGCTGCAACAAATGCTGGATGAAGGTGCAGAAGCGGGCGAATTCGATCAACCTCATGTTGGCAGCGCGACGGAGGAGTGCCGGGCGTGGTGCAAGCATCGGTTCGTCTCGTGAGACACAGCGAACCCCGGATTCATTCGGCGCAACAACACACTCTGTTTTGCCTCTGTTTTGCCGTGACAATCGGATGCGCGGCAGTCGGACTTGGCGCAATCATCGAGAAACGCCAGCCGTAGACTTGCCGTAGCTGGCTGAATATCTTGTGTCGCGGTGCGATCAAAGCAGGACAGCGGGCAAGCAAAGCAGGACACGCTGTGCGGCAAAGCAGGACAACGCATTCGCGGCGCATCCTGAGCGTAGCGAAGGATGCGCCGCGAATGCGTGCGCCTCCCTTTGTGGTAGGTTGAGTCTTGAAAAACCTACCAGCAGTTGAGCAGCCGCCACGCGGCTCCTTTCATTCGGGATGTCCTCGCCCGCTTCCGCACTCAGACCATCGCCGCCACTGACGCCGCTGCCGAACTCGGCGTGAGCCGCAGCCGCTTCTACGTGCTTTATGCCAGCTATCTGGCCCTCTGTGCGTCGCGCCACCAGCACCAGTGGCTCCCGGGCCTTTCCGGTGGCAACCAGTGCCCGCCGTGGCCGCCCGCCGTGCTCTCCTTGCTGCGCAAGCTCCTCGGTTCCAAGCCTCCTTCCTCCTACAGCTTTGCCGCTTCGGAGGTTCACCGCCGCCACGATCTGCCCTTGGACCGCGCCACCGTGCGCCGCTGGGCGCTGGCCAACCATCTCGCCCCAGACCGCCACAAAAAACCGCTCAAGCCGGTGCGCCGCTGGCAGGTCCAGCAAATCGGCCAGCTCTGGCAATATGACGCATCGCCCCACCGCTGGCTGCCCACCCAGAACCAACAGCCATCGATGCTCGAACTCATTGATGATCACAGCCGCCTTCTCCCGCTGGCTAGGCTCTACCCGCGCGAAACCCTCCTCGCCCATCTCGATTTCCTCTCCCGCGCCTTCCTTTCCTGCGGCCTGCCTCTCGCACTCTACGTGGACTACCACTCCTTCTTCTTCACCAGCACCCCCGACGCCTTCACCCAGCTCGGCGCCGCGCTGCGTTTCTATGAAGTCTCCCTGCGCTTCGCGCCCACCCCGCAGGCCAAGGGCAAAATCGAGCGCGCCCACGACTTCTGGCAAAAGCGCCTCCCCGCACTCTTCACCGCCGAACACGTCTCCACGCTGCCCGAGGCCAACCTCTGGATCGACCAGTTGCGCCTCCACCACAACACCAAGGAAAAGCACCGCGAGATCCGCTCCACCCCGCAGGCCGCATGGGATCTCGCCCGCAAGGAAAACCGATCCGTTCTGCGCCCCGCCCCGCGCTGCCCGTGGTGGCCCTACATCTGGAGCGCACGCTCACAAACGCGCGTCGGCCACGATGGCCGCATCGCCATCGCCGCACAGCGCCTGCGCATCGAGCAACCGCCCCGCACCCTCGTCAC
>BJFP01000469.1 GCA_014189875.1 Verrucomicrobiota bacterium
ACGGAGAACGGCTGCACGGCCTTCGCGCCCTCGTGCTGGATCGGCAGGAAGTCGAGGCTCTCGGCTGCGGCGGCCTGCGTGTTCACGCGATAGACGATCGCCGCGTCGAGCGCGCCGGCGCGGAGCTGCGTGACGAGCAGGTCGGCGGTCGGTGTCTCGACGACGACATTTTTGCGCACGCTGTCGTTGAGGCCGGAGGATTGCAACATGCCGCGCGTCATGTAGCCGAGCGTGCTTTGCTCGGCATTGCAGAGGCCGACCCTGAGGTTCGGCTGCGCGAGATCGACGAGCGTCTTCACGCCGCGCGGGTTGCCGTGTTTCACGACGATGCCGATGTCCGTCTGAGTCAAAATCACGGCCTCGGGAAACATGTCCGCGACGGGCGGGACGAAGCACAGGTCGCACGCATAATACGCATCTGGAAATTTCGGATCGTCCGCGCCGCCCATTGTTTTCATCGAGGCGCAGAGGATGCCGCAGCCGTTGAATACTGTGGTCATGGTCACGCCCTCGCGGTCGGCAAACTGCTTGAGTAGCCCCTCGACTGCGGGCCGGTTCACGCCGCCGCTGTAGAGGATCAGCTCGGGCTTGTCGGCCCACACGTCGCCGCCCGCGGGCGTGAAGCCGTTCGCCTTGAAAACAGCGCCGCCCTTTTCCGGCGCAGCGAGCCAGCGCGCGAAATGCAGCGCGGCGGCAGACTGCGTGCAGAATTCGGTGACGCACGCGGAGGCATTCTCGGTCCGCGCGGAAAGTTCCGGCACCGCGACGGCCTCAGCCTTGAATTGCGCGGCGACCGAGTCCCACACGATCGCTGCGTCCACGGTGCCGAGTTGGAGATCGCCGGCGATGTCGGTGACAGTCGGCTTCATCACGGCGGCATGCGCGGCGAGCTTCGGCCATGTGTCGCCGAGCACGATGCGGGCGATGCGCGAGATGCTCGCGGCTTCGGGATTTGCAAGCGCGAGCTTCACGTCGTCGCGCAGCAGGTCGGCGACGCTGCGGATGTTCTTTGGGTTGCCCGCGCGCACGGCGATGACGGGCTTCTGTTTCGCGAGCGGGAGGACTTCGCGGATCACGCCGGCCTTGCGCGCGTCGCCCACGGTGCCGTCGTCCGCGGCGATGAAGATGTCGCCCACTTTCGCCGCGCGAAGCTGGCCGAGGAGCGTGCCGCTGCCGCCATATTGCAACTGCACCTTCGCACCCGTCTCGCGCTGATACTGCTGCGCCGCGGCCTCGACCGGCACTTTCAATCCCGCCGCGCAAAACACGGTGAGCACCGCCGTGCCCGGATGCGATGCGTTGCGGTGCTGCCACAGCGCGACGCCGCCGAGCAGCGCAGCGAGGAAGATCAAAGTGGCGGCGAGTCTTTTCACGGCTGTCTTCTGAATGTGAACCATGAAGCCGCGCTGCCAAGCACAAGCAGGACGGCGGCGGCGATGGCGCGCAGCGATTCGACCCAGTCGGCGTTCAGCAGCAGGTCCCAGCCGGGATTCATGCGCTTCACTTCGCACGAACACGCGCCGAGGGGAAAGAGGCACGCTTTGTCAATCTGTTCGTCGCCGAAACCCTCCGCCGCCCACGCGCCGAGCGCGCGGTCGCGGCCGAAGACGAGCGAGAGCCACGGGCCGTTCGCATTTTCCATGTATCCATTCGGCCCGGCGAGCATCGCGGTGAATGCCTGCTCCGCCGCGTCGTGGACGGACAGGCCCGCGAGACAGAGAAGCGCGACGAGGGGGAAGCGAGGGGTTTTCACAGTGCATGGAAATTGCACCGTGTCGCGGGATTGCCCTCCGCCTTCGCCCACGCCAGCACTTCGTCTCGGAATGCCAACATGCTTTTGATGCGTCTGCCGTGACAGGATCGGGCCTCACACTGTCGGCCTTACATTGCGGGGCGGTTGACTTTTCCGTGTCGCCTCGCACGGTGCGCGCACGAGTTTTTCCAAAGAATATGAGCAATTCAGCAAAAGCCATCGGCATTGATTTCGGGGGCACCACGATCAAATCGGCAGTCGTGCAGGACGGCGCGGTGCTCGCGCGCGGCGAGGTCATTGATACGGTGAAGCACCGCACGGCGGATGCGATCATCGGCGAACTTCTGCGCGTCATCGCGGCGATGCGCGCGGCGCACCCGGAGATCGAGGCCTTGGGCATCGGGCTGCCGGGATTTGTGGACAGCGTCACGGGCATCGTCCACGAGCTGACCAATGTGCAGGGCTGGCACGAGGTCGCGCTCGTCGCGCTGCTGCGCGACGCGACCGGCCTCCGCGCTGCGATCGAAAATGATGCGAATGCGATGGCATACGGCGAATTTTTGCACGGCGCGGCGAAAGGCGCGCGCAATGCGATCTGCGTGACACTCGGCACGGGCGTCGGAGGCGGGCTGATTCTCGACGGACGGCTATACCGCGGCTCGCGTCTGGCCGCCGGCGAGATCGGGCACATGAGCATTGATTCGCACGGGCCGCGCGGCGTGTACGGCAATCCTGGCGACATCGAGACCTACGTGGGCAACCGCCAGATCGCTGAGCGCGCCGAACGGCTCTACACCGCATCCGGCCAGCAACGCCCGCTCGCAAAATGCACGCCCGCCGACCTCGCCGCGCTGGCCGACGCAGGCGACCACATCGCCATCGCGCTGTGGGACGCCATCGGCACGGACATCGGCGCTGCGCTCTCGGACGGCGTGTGGCTGCTGAACCCGGACACGATCGTAATTGGCGGCGGCATCGCCGCGGCGGGCGACACGATCATCGCGCCGATTCGCCGGACGATCTGCGAACGGACGAGCGCGCTTTTTCACGAGCAGCTCAAGGTCGTCCCGGCGACGCTGGGCAACGATGCGGGGATCATCGGAGCCGCGGCGCTCGCGCTCGAAGCGAGGTGAGCGGCCATTTTTGAACCGCAGATGAACGCGGATGCGCGCAGATGAAAATCGTCGGCTCGGAGCGCGCGGCGATTACGTCGTTGGCAATCGGGCGAGCAGTTTCACGA
>BJFP01000470.1 GCA_014189875.1 Verrucomicrobiota bacterium
GCGCCGCGCGGAAATCCCCGTCGCCAACGGCACCCTCGAAATCGGCCCGCAGCACCGCACGCTCTGGTACGAGGTCGAGCGTCAGTAGCGCTCACCGCAGGGTTCATTCATCAAAATCATGCTAGCTTTGGACAGCCGTGGTGAAATCACAGCCGATGCCCACAAGTCGGGGAGCGGTGCTTCACCGTTGCTCCCATGTGTCATTCAAGTGTGATGATTCCGCACGGCTTTTGATCCAGCCCGGTGCAGCGCGAAATCGTAACGCGCGCTCGACCTCGCGGATGTTTTGTGCATTCTCTCGCGCTCCAATTTCAAAAAAGAACACCTCATGCCATACAAGACCTGCACCGTTCCCGCCGGCGAAAAAGTGACCATCCAAGGCGGCAAGCTGACCGTCCCCGATCATCCGATCATCCCGTTCATCCGCGGCGACGGCACCGGGCCGGACATCTGGGCTGCGAGCGTGCGCGTCTTCGATGCGGCGGTGGAAAAGGCGTACGGCGGCAGGCGCAAGATCTCCTGGATGGAAGTCTTCGCAGGCGAGGAATCGTTCAAGAGATTCAATTCGTGGCTGCCCGATGACACCGTCACTGCGTTCAAGGAATTTCTCGTCGGCATCAAGGGGCCGCTCACGACGCCGGTCGGCGGCGGCATCCGCTCGCTGAATGTCGCGCTGCGCCAGATGCTCGATCTCTATGTGTGCCTGCGCCCCGTGCAGTGGTTCACCGGCGTGCCTTCCCCGGTGAAGCATCCGGAGAAAGTGGAGATGGTGATTTTCCGTGAGAACACCGAGGACATTTACGCCGGGATTGATTTCGAGGCCGGCGGCGAGCAGGCCATGAAGACTCTCGAATTCCTCGCTCAGAATTTCCCGAAGGAATACAAGAAGATCCGTTTCGCACATGACGCGGCGGAGACCGTCGGCATCGGCATCAAGGCCGTCTCGAAGCCCGGCACCGAGCGGCTCGTGCGCGCTGCGCTGAAATACGCCATCGAGCAGAAGCGCAAGAGCCTCACGATCGTCCACAAGGGCAACATCATGAAATTTACCGAGGGCGCATTCCGCGACTGGGCGTATGCACTCGCGAAGAACGAGTTCGGGGCGGAGGAAATTGACGGAGGCCCGTGGTGCAAAATCCCCGAGGGCAAGCCCGGCGCGGGCATTGTGATCAAGGACGCCATTGCCGACATCGCGCTCCAGCAGGTGCTCACGCGCCCGACGGATTTCGACGTGATCGCGACGCTGAACCTCAACGGCGACTACCTCAGCGACGCGCTTGCCGCGCAGGTCGGCGGCATCGGCATCGCGCCCGGTGGTAATATCAACTACATCAGCGGCCACGCGATCTTCGAGGCCACGCACGGCACCGCGCCGAAGTACGCGGGCAAGGATCAGGTGAACCCCGGCAGCGTGGTCCTCAGCGGCGAGATGATGCTCCGTTACCTCGGCTGGAACGAAGCCGCAGACCTCATCATCAAGGGCATCAACGGCGCGATCGGCGGAAAGAAAGTGACATATGATTTTGCGCGGCTCATGGACGGAGCGACCGAGATCAAGTGCTCGGAATTCGGCACCGCGATGATCGAGGCGATGTAGGCGGGCAACGTAGGCGAGGTTTGAAACCTCGCCTACTGTGCGCTGAGAAAATTCCGCAGGATCGTGAGGCCAACGGCCTGGCTTTTCTCCGGATGGAACTGCACGCCCGCGACATGATCCCGCGCCGCAGCGGCGGCGAAAGTCTCGCCATACGTGCTGCGCGCGATGACGGTCTGCGCGTCGTCCGTCGCCGGATAGTAGCTGTGGACGAAATACACGAACGGATTCGCGGGTAGCCCGGCCCAGAGCGCGTGCGGCGCGAGGTCGAGCGAGTTCCAGCCGATCTGCGGCACCTTCATTCCCGGCGTGGAGAAGCGGCGCACTTTTCCGCGAAAGAATCCGAAGCCGCGCACGCCGGGCGATTCCTCGCTCTCCTCGAAGAGCATCTGGTAGCCGACGCAGATGCCGAGAAATGGAACCCCGCTGTCGAGCATATCGCGCATCACATGCCAGAGCCCGCGCTCCTCGAGCCCGCGCACGCAGTCCCCAAATGCGCCGACGCCCGGCAGCACGATTTTTTCCGCGCGCGAAATCTCCGCGGGATCGGCGGTCAGCCGCACGTCCGCGCCGAGCGATTTCAGCGCATTGAAGACGCTGCGCACATTGCCGGAGCCGTAGTCAATAAGGGCGATCATGGTGAAGAAAATTTATGGGAGCATGAGATGCGACTGGGTTTCGTCCGCATCGAAAGTGTGAATCGAGACTGAGTGCCGCCGCAGCAGCGCCGCGCTTTCGCGACCGAGCAGTTACCGAGGCGCAGCCAGATGAATTTCGGCGGTGCGCCGAGCAGCAGGCTGCGCTGCTGAAAGTCGGTGTCCTTCGAGACGATGAGGTAGCCGTTTTCTTTCGCGTAGTCCCACACGAGCGAGTCGCCCGATTCATGCAGTGCGACCTCGCGGACATGGATGCTGTCGGGGAAAATATCGTGAAGCAAACGGGGCAGGCGCGGCGAGAGATTTTGATCGAAGAGCAGCCTCATGCCGGCAGCGTCGCCAGCTTGCGTTCACGATCCGCCGCGAATGCAAGGCATGCGCGGATGTCTGTCTCAGTGAGATCGGGAAAGTCTGCGAGAAGTTCCGCGTGCGACATCCCGGAGGCGAGGTATTCGAGCACGTCGGTGACGGTCATGCGCGTGCCACGGATGCAGGGCTTCCCGCTGCGCTTGCCCGGCTCGATGGTGATGATGTCGCGGTAGTCCATGCGGTCAGGATATTGTCGAGCCTCGCGCGGCGCAAGGGCCGCCAAGGCCGGTGGACAATTTTACAACGTGCCTTTTGTGCTCGGGATCCCCGTTACGCGCGGATCGATCTGGCAGGCCGCGTCGGTCGCCTTCGCGAGGCCCTTGAAGATTGCCTCGGCCATGTGATGAGCATCGCGGCCGTAGAGGATTTCGAT
>BJFP01000471.1 GCA_014189875.1 Verrucomicrobiota bacterium
CGCTCGACGCCACGCTCGCCGCAAACGTGAAGCTCGTCTCCCGCGTCGAAATCATGCGCGGCATGCTCGGCAACGAACAGCTCCAGCTCTGGCCGCAGCTCGCGAAGGAACTCGATCTCGCCGCGTTCAGCTTCGGCGTGGATTTGGAAAATGCGGGCGCTACTGGCGATGCATCCGCGCTTTCCTCGTGGCTCGCGCACCTCGATCCCGTCGCCACCTCCACCGCCATCGGCGACGCCGTGCGCGATCTCATCCAGCGCAAGCGCGGCCAACCCCTCGCGGGCATCTTCCTCGTCACCGACGGCGCGAACAACCACGGGGCCGCGCCGCTCGACGCCGCGCGCCGCGCGAAGCAGGAGGGCATCCCGCTTTACATCTACGGCGTCGGCATCACGTCGCCGCGCGACATCATCGTCGGCAGCCTGCTCACGCAGGAGGTGGCCTTTGTGAAAGACGAACTGCCCGTGACCGTCCGCGTGCGCGGCCAGGGGCTGAAGGGCGAAAGCGCGAAGCTCATCGTGCGCCTCGTGCCCCTGAACTCGACCGGCGAAGGCGAAGTCGTCGCGACGAAGGACATCACATTCGGCGACGACGAGGACGCCGTGGTGCCCGTGCCGTTCACGCCAAAAGTCACCGGCGACTTCGAGCTGCGCGCCAGCATCGCGCCGCGCGCCGACGAGGCGTCGAAGGACAACAACGCCGTCGCGCAACGCCTGCGCGTGATCGATTCCAAGGTAAAGATTCTCTACGTCGAAACCACGCCGCGCTGGGAATTCCGCTACCTGCAAAGCGTGCTGCTGCGCGACCGGCGCGTGGATTTGAAATGCGTGCTGCTCGAAGGCGACGAGAGCATCGCCGCCGGCGACGCGTCGCCCTTCCTCGCGAAGGTGCCCGCGAAAAAGGACGACCTGTTCAAGTTCGACCTCATCATCATCGGCGACGTCGAGCCGCGCGCTTTCACGCCCGAGCACTTCGCCGCGTTCGAGGAATTCGTGCAGAAATTCGGCGGCTCGATGCTCTTCATCGCCGGCCCGCGCGCAAACCCCGCCGCGTATCGCGCCACCACGCTCGAAAAACTTTTGCCCGTCGAACTCGATCCCGCCGCCGCAGCACAGCAGCCCGCACCTTCGCAGGGCATCACCGTCGAACTCACCCCGCAAGGCCGCGCCAACCCGATGCTCAAGCTCGCCGCCACCGACGATGAGAGCGCCGCGATTTGGAAACGCTTTGGCAAGCTCTACTCCACCGCGCGCGTCCTCCGTGCCAAGCCCGCCGCGCAAGTCCTCCTCGTGGACGCCGACCAGTCGCGCGCCAACCGCCACGGGAAACAGGTCCTCGCCGCCTTTCACCAATACGGCCTCGGCCAAGTGCTCTACATGGGCACCGACAACACCTGGCGCTGGCGGCGCAACGCAGGCGATCAATTTTACCCGCTGCTCTGGGGCCAGATCGCGCAGAAGCTCGGCCTGCACCACCTCCTCGGCGGCTCGAAGCGCACGCAGCTCACCGTGGACCGGCAGAACTACACCACCGGCGAGCGCGTCACCGTCTATGCGCGCCTCTACGCGTCCGATTTTTCCCCGGTGAAAGAGCAGATCGTCGCTGCGGGCTACACCGTGCGTGTGGCCGGCGCACCCGGCCCCGTGCGCGAAGTCCCGCTGCGCGCCGTGCCCGAACAGCCCGGCATGTATCGCGGCGATTTCGTCGCGCTCGAGCCCGGCGCGCACCAGTTCGCCGTGAAAAGCGATTCCGCCACCGTGCTGGAGTTCAACGTCGCCGAGCCGAAATTCGAAACCGGCGAAACCGCGATGAACGAAGTCCTGCTCAAGCAAATGGCCGAAGCCAGCGGCGGCGCCTACTTCCGCGAGGAAACGCTCGCGCAATTCCCCAAAGCCATCTCCGCCAAAGCCGAGCGAATCCAAGGCACCCTCGACGGCGAACTCTGGTCGTCACCGCTCGCTTACCTCCTCCTGCTCACCATCGCCACCCTCGAATGGGCGCTGCGGAAACGGTGGCAGCTCAAGTGAGGCGTGCTCAATCGAGCGGCGTTGTAAGATCAGCTTCTCCGAGCGCAGCGGGCCACACACGACCGACAATCACAATCTCATCACGAATCGTGTAGATGATTTTCCATCGGCGATAGATGAGCTTGCGTCAGCCCCCATCACGCAATTCATCGAGCACCGAACCGGCCTGTGGATGAGTGAGAAGCAGTTGCACTCTGTCGTAAATCCCGAGGCCGATGGCCGCCGCGGCCTGCGGATTCCGCCGGGCGATGTAGCGCACAATCGCCTCGATGTCTGGCGAAGCCCGCTCCGTCCAGACTAGCGCTTCACCCATTCCTCGATTCGGCTTTTCATGTCGCTGTTCGACACGAGGCGCCTCTCGCGGATGTCATCCTCCGCCTCCTGCACGGCCGCGAGCATGGCAATCTCCTCATTCACATCGGCGAAGCTGATGTCATCCGGCAATCGTTGGATGGCAGCCAAAACTTGGTGTTTGATGCTCATGCGGGAACGCTACGCGGCGATGGCAGTCGGACAAGTGCAAAGACGCCGCTCGCCTTCCTGCTCCTGCTCACCATCGCCACCCGCGAATGAGCGCTGCGCAAACGGTGGCAACTCAAGCGATCTCAGCGTGGCTGCGCACACCACATCCCGCGCCTTCCCTCGACAACGTCACAAGCGTGGGAATCGGTCAAACAAACGCGCGAGGCGACCGTCCTGCTTGGGAATCGCGTGATTCGTACGGCGCATGATCCGTCCCCTCGTTTTCCTGTGTGCCCTCCTTTTCGCGAACATCGCCTCGAAGGAAGCTGGTGAGCATCACAGTGAAATGCCGGTCGAGAGACCGCTTGCTGTGGCTACGGATGTGGCTACGCTGGCGGCATGACTCTGGAACTCAAACTTCGCAAGGTGGGCAATTCCCTCGGTGTGGTGCTGCCCAAGGAGGCGCTCGCGCATCTCAAGATCGGGGAGGGCGACACCATCAT
>BJFP01000472.1 GCA_014189875.1 Verrucomicrobiota bacterium
GCGCGCCGAAATCAAACGCGCCTTCGACACGCTTTACCGCTCCGGGAAGAACGTCTCCCAGGCGCTCGCCGCATCAAGCGAGGCGGAATGGAGCGAAGTCGGCAGGACATTTTGGGACTTCGTCGCTTCTGCGAAAAAGCGCGGTCTCTGCGACTGGCTTGGCGGTCGGCGCGACGCTGGCGGCAGCACTGCCGAGCCGGTCTAGGCCGTCACTCCATCCCCAGCTTCTCTTTCCCTGCCGCCGAGATCATTGAAGGCGCCCACTGCGGATCCCACACGACCATCACATCGGCATCCGCTACGCCAGGCAGAGTCACTATCCGCTGGCGTGCGTCCGCGGCGATCGTCGGGCCCATGCCGCAGCCGGGTGCGGTGAGCGTCATCTTCACGGCCACGCGCTTGCCTTTTCCGGATTCGTCGTCGGCGACATCCACGTCGTAGATCAGCCCGAGGTCCACGATGTTCACCGGGATCTCCGGATCGTACACCTGCCGGAGCTGCTCCCACACGCGCCCGATTTCGAATACCCCGTCTGTCACCTCGTGCTGGACGACTTCACGTCCGATCGCATCCGCGTCGCGGTTTTGGATTCGGAAAAGTCCGCCGAAGTCCGGTGCCATCACCGTGAAAGTCCCGCCGAGTTCCTGCGTGATCGCGACGCGTGTCTCCGCGGGCAGCACGCGTTCCGCGCCCTCGGGGATTTTGATCGCGGTGATTTCGCGGGTGAGTGTGATGTAGGCGCCGTCGTTCATGCCTCTGCTCCTTCCGCCTGCATTTCCGCGATGAGCGGCTCGGAGAAGAGCACTTCCACGTCGCGCGACTTTTGCGCGATCAGCTCGGCGAGCCGCTCGCGTGCGATCGCGTAGTCGCTACAGATCCCGTGGAGGATGTCGCGCGCTTCGTCGAAGCGGCCGAGCTGCCGCAGCGCCTCGGCGCGGAACAGCACGAATTCATGCTCGCCGTCCTTCAGCAGCTCCACGAGGCGCTCAAGATTTTCCACCGACTCGGGCGACTGCGGGTAGCGGCCCGGCCCCTCGTTGCGGCGGTGCGCGTCGTTCGCGCGCCACCACGCAAAGACGCGCAGCTCGGTCTCGCGCTCGGGCTCCACGGCCATGCCGGACTTCAGTGCTTCGAGGTAGTCCTTCTCCTCGACGGGCTCGATGTAGGGCAGCTTTTTCCACTCCTCGTGCTCGGGCGACGGCTGGTTTTCATCAATCATGCCGACAGGCGGACACTCGGCGACCCACATGAGTTTGCCGCAATTTTTACAGCGCGAAATGTTCGGCTGCGCGGGCGTGAGCGGCATCTCCTGGTAGCCGTCCGACCACGAGACTGCGCCCGTGGGATCGGGATTCGCGACGGTGAAAAGGCGCGCAAGCGACTGGCAGTGCGGGCAGGCGAGGACGAGGTCGGGACCTTGGAGCATGGGCGGAACGTGCGCGGTGCGGCGTGGGGGTGCAAGCAACACTTGGACGGTGGACGTTGGACGATGGACGTTTGGCCCGCGCAGCGGCGCAGCAGTGTCACGAAGCGCATCCACATTCGCACCGCGCTTGCGGCGGGCTCAACGTCCAACGCTCAACGTCCAAGGAAAGCAGTCCGTCCGCCTCCGTCATTGAATCTCCCCCGCCGCCGGGAAGTCTCCGCGCGCAATGTTCCCCAAACTGATCTCCCTGCTCGGGCTTGTCGTGTTCATCGCGCTCGCGTGGCTGTTCTCGAACAACCGGCGCGCATTTCCGTGGCGCACGGTGCTGTGGGGGCTCGCGCTGCAGTTTGCGTTCGCGGCTTTCATCCTGCACACGTCGGTGGGGGAGGGGATATTCAGCAAGGCGCAGGGCGCTGTGAATTAGTTGAATGTCCACGCCATCGAAGGCGCGAAGATGGTCTTCGGCCCGCTCGCGGACAAGCCGAAGCTGGACTCGGTATTCGGTGTCGGCGCGGGCGTTTTCGGTGTGCTCATCGCCGCGACCATCATCCTCATCTCCGCGCTCTCGGCGCTGCTCTACCACTGGGGCGTGTTGCAAAAAATCGTCGCATCGATGGCGTGGGTGATGATGCGCACGATGCGCACCAGCGGCAGCGAGAGCCTCGCGGGCGCGAGCAATATTTTCCTCGGCCAGACGGAGGCCGCGCTGCTCATCAAGCCCTACCTCCCGAAGATGACGAAGAGCGAACTCATGGCGCTCATGGTCACCGGCTTTTCCACGATCGCGACGGGCGTGATGGTCGTGTATGCGGGCCTCCCCGCGATGAGCGCGGGGCACATCATCACCGCCTCGGTGCTCGGCGCGCCCGCGGGCCTGCTCATGGCGAAGGTCATGTTCCCCGAGACGGAAAAAAGCGAGACCGGCGAGCGCCATCACTTCGAGGTGAAGCGCACGGCGGAGAACTCGATCGATGCGCTCTGCACCGGCGCGAGCGAGGGCGTGATGCTCGCAATCAATGTCATCGGGATGCTGCTCGCATTTGTCGCCGTCGTGGCGCTGGTGAATGCGCTCGTCTCGTGGCCGCAGCACGCGCTCGGCGTGGGCACGCCCGTCACGCTCCAGCAATTTTTCGGCTGGCTGAATGCGCCCTTCGCGTGGCTGCTCGGCGTGCCGGCGAAGGACTGCGGGTTCATCGGCCAGATTCTCGGCGAGCGGGTCGTGCTGAATGAATTCGTGGCCTACATTGATCTCTCAAATCACATCCAGGCGCATCCCGGCGCGCTCGCCCCGCGCTCGGTCACGCTCGCGAGCTACGCGCTTTGCGGTTTTGCCAATTTCGCGAGCATCGCGATCCAGATCGGCGGCATCGGCGCGCTGTGCCCGGAGCGCCGCGGCGACCTCGCGAAGCTCGGCCTGAAGGCCAGGGCAATCGCATCAAATGGCGAGGAGCTTGAGGAGGTAGCGATGATCCCATGCGGCGATTTTCTGTTTGGTGCGCACGCCGCGTTTTTTGGTGGTGTCTTGGCGCAGGAGATTGAGGGCAAGGTG
>BJFP01000473.1 GCA_014189875.1 Verrucomicrobiota bacterium
TGTTTTTCCTTGGGTTCGGTTGAATCGGATTCTGTGAAAGGGTCGCGAGTGTTCGCCACGACTGCGCCGCCGGTCAATTACTGACTGCCCTTTCGTCCGCGATCGGACGGCAAGCCGGAAGTGATGAACGACGGACTGAACCGGAGCTTCGGCATTCGTAATTTGTCATCCGTCATCGTGATACGTGCCGCGTTTCCCCTTCACGCAACCACCTTACCTGTTCTCCCCACCCCCAATTTTCTCCCGCGAAACTCTTGCGCAACCGCGCCTCCTGCGTATAACCACCGCCCCCACCAAAAGGGTAGATACCGAAGTGGCCAAACGGGGCGGACTGTAAATCCGCTGGCTTACGCCTTCGATGGTTCGAATCCATCTCTGCCCACTCCCTCTGAAAACCAGAGGGAATCAGGGTTCTGGGGTGATCGTTGGTGCATTTTCCAATCCGCACCAAAACGCAACGAAATGCACGGAAGTGCAGTCTATTCGGCAAGTAGTTGACAACGCCCTCCGCAGGAAAATCCTTGCCAGCCGGGGTTCGCGACAAACGATTCTCGGATTATGAAGCCGAACTCCGAAAAGAATCCAGCGAACGTCGAGGCGATCAGCGAGGAAATGGATGAGATTCTGAAACGGCGGGAGGGATTGATCGCGGAAATGCGCGACCTGTGGAAGCAAGCGAGCGAGGAGGAGGCTGAACGACCGGAAAGTCTGGCTCCTGCTGAAATGCGCGCTAGGGCAGATTCGATTGGCCCAAAGATCGCTGCCATCAACACAGGCGAACTGACACCGCTTAAAAAGCGAATCCACGATGCCTACAACGCCGCCAGTCACGACCGTCTTGCTCGCGCCACATTGAAGAGACTGCACACGCGTGCCGCCGAGGCACTCAGTGGGTTCGGAACCGAGGGAGAGGTCAACTTATCTCCTGAGCACGAGAACTCCCTCTTGATGAAATTGAGGAATGCAAAGACAAAATCCCAGCGCGATGAAATCAATGCCGAACTCAGAAAAATACTCCTTCACCGTCGCCTCATCGAGGAACAGACGGGATTTGAAGAAGCGCAAGAGAAGGAGACGCCCGATGCGCTTTTCAAGAAGGAACGCAAGCGACAGAAGAAGCGAAAGAAAGCACTCCGCTGGCTCAAAAAGTTGGAGGCTCGCGGATCGCAACAAAGCGAATGAGTCCGCACCCACCGGCTTGACATCGAACCTCTCCGCGCATAATTTCAGGAAATCCTTATGGATCCGGTCGAGGTCTTGCCTCGACCGGCGCAAAATTTGGAAGGCGACGTAGCATGTCCTGAGGCGTGGCGAGCAATGTCTCGTCTTGGCCGAAAGGGCACCTTCCACCGGGCGCGTCAGACCCCGTAAAGATCGAAAGTCATCGGGCAACTTCCAACGCGCCCGCAGCCGTGTAAAGCCGATGGACATAAACGGAGACGTTTTGTGTCTACAGCTAGCACCAAGATTCGATCATCACAGTCACCCCGGGTTTCCCCGGGTGAAGCAAAGTTCCACCACTGGTTCACCGACAAGAGGGGCATTGCCGAGAGGTACGGCGTGTCAGAGAGAACCATCGACAACTGGATCCGCGTCCGGCGGATCCCTCACCTGAAGGCGGGACGAGTCGTCCGGTTCAACATCGCGCGCTGCGACTCTGCGCTCGCGCGCTTCGAAGTGAAGGAGGTGGCGTCATGAGCATGACGTTCACAAAGCTGTTCACGTCAATCACGGAGAGCACGATCTGGAACGAGGATGACCGCACGCGGCTGGTTTGGATTACCATGCTGGCAATGGCGGACTCCCGCGGGCGCGTCTGGGCGTCGGTGCCTGGCCTTGCCAACAGGGCACGCGTGCCGGTGGACGCCTGCGAGGCTGCACTGAACCGATTCCAAGAGCCGGACAAATACAGCCGCACACGCGAGAACGAGGGGCGGCGAATCGAAGCGATTGATGGCGGATGGCGGTTGCTCAACCACGGGAAATACCGTGCGATTCGCGATGATGAGGCGGTCAAGGAATCGAAGCGTCGATCTGCCGGTAAGAGGCGGAAGGGCGAAAGTGACGTAGAAAATGTAGAACTCGGTAGAACTCCGTCGAACTCGGTAGAACGCTGTAGAACCCGGTCGAACGGTGTAGAGCCAATGCAGAGGCAGAAAGCAGACGCAACGCAGAGGCAGAAAGCAGAGGCAGGCCCACCAGAAGAACCCACCGCGCCGGCTGCGCCGGCACATGAACTATTCCCCGAACTGAGGTCTCAAGCGGGATTTGAGGCAGCACTGGCCGACTTTGTCCTCCACCGGAAGAAACTCCGCAAGCCCCTCACTGAGCGCGCGACAGCGCTCTTAATGCGGCGCCTGGCGGAGCACCCGGCCAAGGCGGTCTTCGCCCTCGAAACTGCCATTGAGAAAGGGTGGCAGTCGATCGAGTGGTCCTGGCTCGAAACTGCCAATCAGAGCAGATCGGTGCCGCGTACAACCGAGGCGGCACGGGATGCACATCGGGCCAAGTGCTACCCGGAGAGTCTGAAAGCTAACGTTATTCAGCTCCCGCTCCCATGAACAATGTATTCGAAGAAATCACAAAGCTGATGCAGGGGATGACCCCCGCAACCCCCGAGGCGTGTCACGCACAAACGATCCGGGATTCCATCGCTCCACGTATGGCCGCTTCGAAGATCCCGCTTCGCTATCAATGCGAGATAGATTTTATTCCGGCGCAGTTTGCGGTGGTCAAAGGATGCGGACGTTTGCTGTTTCGGCGGAAGGGCGCAATCGTCGCGCTAGTGGGCCCCCGCGGCACCGGCAAGACGAGCATCGCCACGCATATCGTGCGCGAACTCTATTTGGAAGATCATCAGTCCATTTACGACAAATGCGAAGGACGCCGGGAGGCAATCTTGCGTCGCCACTGCCGATACTTCAAACTGTCGGAGATCGTGGGCCGATTGAAACCGTTGTATGCTGATTT
>BJFP01000474.1 GCA_014189875.1 Verrucomicrobiota bacterium
ATTATTTCCACATCTTCACCGACATGCTCGCGAAATGGCCGAACCTGCACGGCGACACGAGCGCATGGAATGTCCCGCGCCGCGGCCGCAACGCGCACCGCTGCGTGGGAACCAATGCAGGCCTGCTCGGCGAACGGCTGATGCACGGCAGCGATTTCCCGGTGCCGGTCTCAGGCCTGTGGGCGCTGCTCCGCCGAGCCATTTCATTCGCCGACTACCGCCGCTGCCGGAAAATCACGAACGTCCTCGAGCGCGACTACCAGTTGAAACTCGCGATGGGATTCTCGCCCGAGCACTTCACGCGGGTTCGTGCGCTGCTGCGCGCGCATTCTCCGTAGCTGCGCTTGTCACAGCACAGGCTGATCGTCCCTCACGAACCGGCGGCAAAGTCAGCCCGCGCGTTGACAAGCGCCGCTACGAATGGAGGCTACTTCGCAGGCTTTTTTCCGAGCAGAAATGCGAGCAGGTCGTTCAGTTCTGCGGGCGGGATGAGTTCGCCGAATGCCGGCGGCATGAGCGAGGTCTCGGTCTCCTTGCGAGCAGTGATATCGGCGATCGCGATGCGCGTCTCCTGCGCGGCGGCGTCGGCCAGCACGAGCTGCGCGCCTTCCTCGCGGCGCGGGAGGCCGGCGACGACGGTGCCGTTTTTCAGAGTGATCACATTCATGCGGAACGCGCGATCAACGTTGCGGTTCGAATCGAGGATGTCTTCGAGCAGGCGCTCCACACCGCGTCCGCCGATGCCGTCGAGCTGCGGGCCGAGCACGCCGCCTTTGCCCTCGATGGCGTGACACACGGCGCAGTTGCGCGCGAAGACATCGGCCCCTCGTGACGCGCTCGCCTTTGCGGGATCGAATGCCTCGCTGCGTGCAGCGATCAGCTTGTCGAGTTCGGCGTTAGCAGGCGGAAGATTCGCGGTGAGCGCGGCGATGCGTTCGTCGAGGCCGGGAATTTTCACAGCCTTGAGTCGATCGGCGATCGGCTTGTTGCGCAGGAGAAGTGCGGGCGCCTTGCCGTCCTTGCACGCGGTGAGCAATGCCTCAGCGCCATTGCGCGATCCGGCGAGCACGGTAGCGAAGGACTGCTGGAGGCGTTGCGGTGCGTCGCGCATCGCCGTGCTGATTGCGACGATGGCCGCAGGGGAATTTGTCTCGGCGAGAGCAGCCGCGAGTTTTTCCCGCAGCGATGCGGATGCAGCGGAGTCGGTGACGACCGCTGCGATTTTGGGAATGGTTTTCTCCGCATTGCTGCCGAGCAGCGCGCGTGCGGCGGCGGCGCGCGTGTCGGCATCCGCTGCGGACGTAAAGGCGACTTTCGAGAGCGCCTCGTCGAAGCCCGTGAGCTTCAGCGTGCGGATGAGATTCGCCGCGGTCTGCATCCGGCGCGAGGCGCTCGGCGGTTCGGCGAGCTTCAGCTCCGGAAGTTCCGGCTCGAAGCGCGCGACGGCGAGCCATGCGTAAGCGGTGCCGGTATTGCCGTCGGTGATTTCGATCACGCCGCGTTTGCCTGCGCAGTCGGCGAGATCCCAGGTGATCTGCCGGGCGGTGTCGTTGCGCGGCGGCGCGGCTTCGCGGAGCACGGTGTTGCTCTGCGCGTCACGCAGGCGGACGAAGCTGGTCTTCATCGCCGGACTGTCGGACTGGCCGTCGTATCCGCAGAGGAAAAAGCTGAGCTTCGCGGGCAGCGTGAACGCGGACGACCGCAGCGTGCCGGTGAGCTTCTCGCCGTGCGGAAAGCTGGACATGAATGCGACCGTTTTTCCGTCCACACACTTGCGTTGCTCGAAGGCCCACGGATTCGCGGATGCTGGCATGCCGTCCACGGGCGCATTCGTCCACACGGCTGCGGGCTCCGTCGCGGTGAGCAGCGCGGTGACGACCTGCGAGCCCCACGAGTGCAGCGTCTTGCCCGGTGCGATGCGGCGCTGATCCAGCGCGGAGAGCAGCGCGTCGAGGCCGGAGGCGAGTTCCTCGGGACTCGTGCCGAGCTTGCGCTGCGCGAGTGCGAAGAGGGATTCGAGCCGTTCGGTGGAGACGTTGCGCGCGAGGGTCGGGAGGTGATTTGCGAAGAGCGCGCCTGAGATGCCCTCGTGGTTTTCGAAAAACTTCATGCGGAATTCCGCGGAGGCTTCGCCGGATGCGGCGAGGAGCATATCGAGCACGAGAGCGCGTTCTTCCGCAGTCTGATTGTCGAGCGCGAGGCCGGCGAGCACGGCGGGATCGCGGAGTTGGTTGCGCAGCGCGATGCGCGTGGCGTGGATGAGGTGATCGTCGTCGAGGGGAGTGGACCGCAGGAGCGCGACGAGCGGGGCCACGCTTTCTGGCGCAGGATGGGCGGCGAGCGCTTCGGCGGCGTTACGGCGGACGAATGCGTCACTGTCGTTGAGCGCCGCCCTTACCGCTTTGAGCGTCTGATTGCGATTCTCTGCCGCTTCGACTACCTCTCGGGCGTTTAATGGAAAGGATCCGGCAGGCTTCTTCGCATCGCGCTCAAGGATTTTCTTCTCATCCGCCATCGATTCGCACGTAAGTCGTAGTGCGTGTGTCCGTAGCAATGGATCCGAATCCTTCATCGCCGAAACGAGCGTGCTATTCGGCACCCGGCTGATTCGGTGTAGCGCCCAAAGTAAGTTTGCCTTACCGAGAGCGTTCATTTTTTCATGGTCGACGACGAGCAGGTGCAAAAACGCGTCCTTACCGTAGCGGTCGCACAGTTCATTCAGCGCGAGCGTGCGGCGGGTGAGATTTGTCGAGGCAAGTTCCTTCACCCAGCCGGCGATGTCCGTGGGCAGTGGTCCGTATTTCACTAGCGGCCCACCTTTTTCTCCGTGATAGACGATCCGCCACAGCCGCCCGCGCTCGCGGTCGCGGCCGGGGTGGGTGAGCGGGACTTCGTAGTGGCCAATGATGCGGTTGTAGAAATCCGCGACGTAGAGCGCGCCGTCGGGACCCCAGCTCAGGTCCACG
>BJFP01000475.1 GCA_014189875.1 Verrucomicrobiota bacterium
CGGTGTGAAGGAGATCAATCTCATCAGCCAGGACACGACTTATTACGGCATGGACCTGTGGGCGGAAAAAGCGGGTCCACGGCAGAAGGTGGACCCGTCGCGCGGCGTCACGCTCGTGCATCTGCTGCAGGAGCTGGACAAGATTAAGGGCGATTTCTGGATCCGCCTCCTCTACACGCACCCGGCGCACTGGAGCGACGAACTCATCGAGTGCATCGCGAAGACTAAACACGTTGCGCGCTACGTGGACATGCCGCTGCAGCACATCCACCCGCGCATGCTCGAAATCATGAAGCGCGAGACGAGCAGCGAGCACATCGAGAATCTCATCACGCGCATCCGTGCCGGCATCCCCGGCATCGCGATTCGCACCACCTTCATCGTGGGCTTCCCCGGCGAGACGGAGGAGGAATTCGAATACCTCCTCGACTTCATCGCGCGCACGCGGTTCGAGCGGCTCGGCGTGTTCATGTATTCGCAGGAGGAAGGTTCGCGCGCCGCGAAGATGGACGGCCAGTTGCCCGCGAAGGTGAAGCAGGCGCGCTTCAAGAAGGCGATGAAGCTCCAGCAGAAAATTGCCGCCGAAATCAGCAAGGCGCAGGTCGGCAAGACAGTCCGCGCCATCGTGGACCAGCCGCTCATCGCCCGCGGCGAAACCGACGCGCCGGACATTGACGGCCGCATCCTGCTGAAAAAGCCCGCGCCCGTCGGGGAGTTCGTGAACGTGCGAATCACCGGCACGCAGGTGTATGACCTCGTGGGTGAGGTGGTGTAGGAGCACGCGCTTCCCTGTTGTGAATTCAGAATTCGTTTGACTCTGTTCATGATGACAACACCTGCTGCTGCCCTACCCCAAAAAAATGGCAAAGAACGACGAACTTGATGCGGTGCTGTGCGACCCTCGGATGACCGAGAAGGATTTTGGCGATCTATATGAGGTGCTAGGGATCGAAAAAGGGGTTCCCTATTCAGAGCGCAGGGTTTTCTTTAACACCGAGATTCGTCACGCGTATGGGCACACAGCGGTGAATTTATTCCGCGAATGGCATGACCCTGATTACTCAGAAATCGTCCGAGAAACTGCCAAGAAGCTGAAGCTATCCGTTAAGGAAACGAACACGCTCGAAGAAACTGAAGACAAAATTCTCGTTGAGATAATCGAACTTGCGCGGGACAAAATTTTTAAGGAGCAAGGCGAGCAAGCATGGAAAGATATTGAAAAGGCAGTTGATGAGGAAATTACCCGACTGATTTCGTCAGGAAAGATTCCCGCACAATTTGCAGATGAATTCAGCAAGCTGCGAGGTGCAGCTCTTATCGCTGCGCTCATCAGTGGTCGGTTGGCTGGCTTCGCACTTTTTATCGTCGCGAATCAAATATTTTTTGCCATTTCACGATGGCTGGGGCTCGGCATAGGTGTTGCACTTGCTGGACCGATTATTGGACGAACCTTGGCTGCTTTGCTCGGTCCAGCCGGTTGGATTCTCAGCGCAGTTCTCGTCGCCTTTGATTTAGGTAATACCAACTGGAAGAAAGTGATTCCGACGACCGTGATGATCATAACTTTACGGCGTCGATTCAAGTTTGGGGATGATGGAGAATCCGGACTGACGCTTGCGTGAACGCTTATTTCGTCCACGCTACGAAACCTGAACACCCGTAGGTTCGAGCAGACAAACACGTTGCTTTCAACGTGCCTGCCCGCCTCCTTCCGTCGGCGGCTACGATGATTCTGTCGCTGACCCGCGCCCTTTGTAGGCCAGCGCAAACACCACGAACACGCACGCAACCGACACTGACAGGCCGCCCCAGAATTGCGGCCAGTGGGTCACTTTTCCCGTCGTGCTCGCGGAGAACCACCAACCGCAGCCGAGGTAGCCGAGCGTGTTGCCGAAGCCGGAATACATGAGGACGAAGAGCGCCTGGGCGCGCGCGCGCCAGCGGGCCTCGATGCGCTGCTCGAGGTAGATCTGCATCGTGATGAAAAAGAGCGCGAACGCGAAACCGTGCAGGGTGATGCCAGTGAGCAGCCACCATTTCCCGTCGAATGCGCAAAGGCCGTAGCGCAGCACGCCGAAGCCGATGCCGGCGAGGAACACGTGCTTCAGCCGCCAGCGCGTGAGCACGCCGGCGAGGCTGAACATGGCGATGACTTCGGTGACCTGGCCGAGTGTCATCCACGCGGTGGTGTGCGTGAGACCGAGCTGCGCGAGGTGCGTGGGCGAGTAGGGGTAGTATGCGGCGAGCGGGATATTGTAGAGCGCGGCGGCGACGAAGACGACGAGGTTGTCGCGGTTGCGCAGGAGCAGGAGGGCGTCGAGGCCGAGGCGCTGCTTCCATGTGAGGTGCTCGGTGGGCGCGGGCGGCGCGACCATCGGCAGGGTGAAACTAAACGCGAGCACAAGCACCCACGCGACGGTGCCGCAATAGCCGGCGAGCGCGGAACGGTCGGCATTCAGCAGCGAGACGATGATGCAGCCGAGCACCCAGCCGACGGTGGCCATCGCGCGGATGGGGCCGAATTGCCGCCTCGCATCGCCGAGACGCGAGAAGACGATGGTGGTCGAGATGCTCCATGTGGGCGTGGAAAAAAGCGCGTGCAGCAGGATGAGCCCGAGCACGGCGAGCGGGGGCGCGTGGAATTTGATCGCGGTCGTCGCGGCGCACATCGCGCAGCCGGTGGCAAACGCGAGCCAGCGCAGGAGCTTCACGGGTGCCATGCGCTGGTCGGCGATCGCGCCGAAGATGAGCGGCGAGATGAACGCGGAAATTCCGCCCGTCGCAAACGCGAGCGCCTTCACGCTGACCGCTGCGCCGAAGATACGGACATCAGTGTAGCCGTTGCCATCGAGTACGGAGCCGAGCGGCACGAACCACATGCCCATCGCCATCCCGTGGATGAAGAGCAGCGTCAAAAGTTCGGCGTACTCGCGCCACCATTTCGATTCGTTCACGCGG
>BJFP01000476.1 GCA_014189875.1 Verrucomicrobiota bacterium
CCGCGCAGCTGCGTTTTCCTTTCACAGCGCGCGGGTTTTCCGCTCTCATCCGCGCCCCATGAGTGACCAGTTTGACGTCCGCTACATCGCACAGCTCGCGCGGTTGGAACTGTCTGCCGACGAGATCGCGAAATTCCAGAGCCAGCTCGGTCAGGTGCTCTCGCACGTCGAGAAACTGAACAAGGTGGACGTCTCCGGCGTCGAGCCCACCGCGCACGCGAACCACGTTGTGAACGTCTTCCGCGCCGACGAGGCGCGCGCCTGGTTCACTCCCGCCGAAGCCCTCGCGAATGCGCCGCGCTCGGCGAACGGCCTCTTCATCGTGCCGAAGGTGATCGAATAGCGCGCACGCAGATTTTTTCCAAAACCGGATGTCTCTCACATCACTCTCCATCTCCGAACTTCGCCGCAAATTCCGCTCGCGCGAGACTTCGCCAATCGAGGCGCTCGAAGCCCTCGAAGCGCGCATCGGACAAGTCGAGCCCGTCGTCCACGGCTACCTCTCGCGCGACTACGCGGCCGCTCGCACGCTTGCGGAGAAGGCGGACATCTCGCTGCCACTCGGCGGTGTGCCGATCGCGATCAAGGACGTGATCAATGTGAACGGCGAGCCGTGCTCGTGCGGCTCGAAGATGCTCGATGGCTACCGTGCGACCTACGACGCGACGGTGATCAAGATGCTGCGGGCGGCGGGTGCGATTCCGTTTGGCCGCTGCAACATGGATGAGTTTGCGATGGGCAGCTCGACGGAGAATTCCGCATTTGGCCGCTCATGCAATCCGTGGGATCCCTCGCGTGTGCCCGGCGGCTCGTCCGGCGGGTCCGCTGCGGTCGTCGCCGCAAATGAAGCCTTCGCTGCGCTCGGCTCGGACACCGGCGGATCCATCCGCCAGCCCGCCGCGCTGTGCGGATGTGTGGGGCTGAAGCCCACGTACGGCCGCGTCTCGCGTTTCGGCCTTGTCGCATTTGCATCGTCGCTCGATCAGATCGGCCCTTTCACAAAAACCGTCGAGGACGCCGCGCTGGTGCTGAACGCCATCTCCGGCCGCGACCCGCTCGATTCCACGAGCCTCGAAGAGCCCGTGCCAGACTACGCCGCGCAGCTCGGCCATGATTTGAAAGGTGTGAAGCTCGGCATGCCGCGCGAGTATTTCATCAGCGGCATTGACCCGCAGGTGGACGCCGCCGTGCGCGCCGCGATCAGGCACTACGAATCGCTCGGTGCGGAAATCGTCGAGGTCTCGCTGCCGAACACCGAGCACGCCGTGGGCGTCTATTACATCATCGCGACTGCCGAGGCGTCCGCAAATCTCGCGCGCTTCGATGGCGTGCGCTACGGCTCCCGCGCAGGTGCCGGTAACATTCTCGAAATGTATGGCCAGACGCGCGGCCAAGGCTTCGGCCCCGAGGTGAAGCGCCGCATCATCCTCGGCACCTACGTGCTCAGCAGCGGTTACTACGACGCATTTTATTTGCGCGCGCAGAAAGTCCGCACGCTCATCCGCGGCGATTTCACGCGCGCATTTGAAAAGGTGGACGCGATCATTTGTCCGACCACGCCCGAGCCTGCGTTCAAGGCCGGCGACCGCAGCGACGATCCGCTGAAAATGTATCTCGCCGACATCTTCACCATCGCGTGCAACCTCGCGGGGACGTGCGGCATGAGCCTGCCGTGCGGCTTCGCGGATGTGGACGGGAAAAAATTGCCCGTCGGTTTGCAGCTCATCGGCCAGCCGTTTCAGGAATCGCGCCTTTTGCAAATCGCGCATGCCTACGAGCAGAGCACCGAGTGGCACAAGGCCGCCGCGCCGCTTTAGGGCGCGTCATGCACTTTGGCGGAGGCACCAGTCTGCTCACGGCAGCAGCTTCCCCTTCTCAAGATAGATCGTCCGCGAGCCGTGTGACGCCGCGCGCGGATCATGCGTGACCATGATCACCGTCTTGCCCGCCTTGCCGCTCAGTGTCTGCAAAATCTCCAGCACTGTGTCCGCGCTCGCTGCGTCGAGATTTCCTGTCGGCTCGTCCGCCACGATCAGGCGCGGGTCCGTGGCGATGGCGCGTGCGATCGCCACGCGCTGCTCCTGACCGCCGGACATCTGCTTGGGCAAATGCTTCCGCCGGTCCGCGAGGCCGACGAGTTCCAGCGCCGTGTTCACCAGTTCGCGGCGCTGTGCGGAGGACAGATTCATCAGCAGCAGCGGCAGCTCCACATTTTCAAAAGCCGTGAGCACCGGGATGAGATTGAAGCTCTGAAAAATGAAGCCGACATTCTGGTTCCGCCAGTCGGCGAGTTCCGATTCGTCGAGCGAAGTGACCTCCACGCCCTGCACATGGCAGTGCCCCGAAGTCGGCCGGTCCACGCCCGCGATGATGTGCAGCAGCGTGCTCTTGCCCGAGCCGGACGGCCCCATGAGCGAGAGAAATTCCCCGCGCGCGATGTCGAGGCTCACATCATCCAGCGCGGCTATTTCCATTTCGCCCTGGCGGTAAATTTTCGAAAGATTGCGGATGGTGACGATGGGCTCGCGCTGCACGCACGACCTCTACGCGACCTTCACGCGCCGTGCAACGCGCGCCCGGAATTTCGTAGCCGGGACTTTCCAGTCCCGGCGATTTTCAGGAGGGCGATTGCCGGGCCTGGAAAGCCCCGGCTACAGACGCTGCGCGGCGCTCCGCCACATGCCGGATGACCGCGTGCAGCATTGCCAGCCGCGCCATCTTCGCTCCGGCGGCGAGACCCTGCCGCAGCGGCTCGCCCCAGATCGCCTCCACCTCCACGGGGCGGCCGAGTTCGTAGTCACTCAGCGAGGACGGACGGTAGCCGCCAAACGCAAAGCTGCGCTCGATCTGCCAGGCGGCAAACGAATCGGGAATCGCGTGCCCGAGCCGGCGCGCGGCATCGAGCAGCTCATCCATGAGCGCACGCGCCTCCGCGCGCAGCGTCGCATCGCCGAGC
>BJFP01000477.1 GCA_014189875.1 Verrucomicrobiota bacterium
GCCTTTGGCCCTCAGTTCAATTCGCCTCCAACGCGGATACCACGCTCGCGCCGCAGCTACTTGGTCATCTTCCCAAAGTCCGCGCGCACCGCCTTCACCTTCTTCTCGTCCTCGTTGCAAAAGACCACGCCGGTGAGCTTGTTGAGCTGGTAGCATTTCAGGGTGAACTTCCGCTTCTTCTCGCGGTCACCTTCGAGTTCGACGCGCGTGGGCGGACGCGTGAAGTCGCCGACGAAATCGAATTCCAAATCGAACACCCGGCTCTGGTGCCACGGGATGTAGGTGAAGTTCACCATCTTCTTCGCGGCCATGTTGTAGCCGGCGGCGCGGCCCATCGCGAGCGCGGCGTCCCAGTGTTCCTCGCGGCGCATTCCGCCCATCACGGGGTTCGGGTAGAGCGCGATGTCGCCTGCGGCAAAAATTCCCAGCTCGTCGCTCTCGAGGCGCTCGGTGACGGGGCAGCCGTTCTGCGACCAGAGCGGCGATGCGGAGACGAGCTGCAGATTTGGCTCCGATCCCATCGCGACGACGGCGACGGTGGTGTCAATCCGGTTCCCGCTCTTCGTCTGCACGCGCTGGAGGACGGTGCGGCCTTCGAAACCGTTCAGGTGCTCGTTCACCATGACTTTCACCCCGTGGCTGTTGAGATAATTCGTCAGCCAGTTTGCCGTCTCGAGATCGAGGAAGCGCGTCCACAGCGCGGCGGAGCGCGTGATGAGCGTGACGTTCATCTTCAGCTTGCGCAGCAGCACCGCCGTCTCCACCGCGACGAATCCGCCGCCCACGACGACGACATTTTTCTCCGTCTCCACGACTTCGCGCAGCCCCGAAAGATCGCGCGCGCTGCGGAGGTAGAAGACGTTGCCGAGAGTCGCGCCCGCCACCGCGGGACGCCGTGCGCGGCTGCCGGTCGCGAGCAGCGCCTTTTCAAATTTCACCGCCTGCCCGGTCGCGAGCACCGCCGCGCGCTGCTCGATGCTGAACTGCGTGACGAGCGTGTTCAGCCGAAGGTCCACCTTCATCCGAGAAAACCACGCGGCGTCCCGCACGAGCAGTTTCTCGACGGGCGACGCCTTCGCGCCGAGCAGTCCGGGCAGCAGGTCCGGGCGTGTCACTCCGGGGTGGGGTTCGGCGCTGATCAGCATGATGCTCCGACGCTTGTCGATCGAGCGAATCACTTCACACGCTGCCACCGCGGCAGCGCCAGCACCGACGATAAGATATTCGCGGCGAATCATCTGCCAAGGTAGATACCTGACAGATTACCTCCCTTGCTAGGGAAAAATGACGCAAACCCCTGATTTCATCGGCCTCGCCGGGTTTTCAGAGGAAAAAGCGGGTGCCGTGGAGGATCGCGAGCGGCCACTTTGATGTGGGATGTTAAACGTTAAAATCTTGAACGTTTGCCCCCCCGCGCAGCGGCGTCGCGGATTTTGACCGCCGTTCAAAACTCAAGCGGCGCCTGCGGAGTGTTCAACGTTTAACGTCCAACGCTTAACGCTCAACGTTCAACGGGGAAAGCCGATCAGCACACCGCACGCCGAGCGCGTTTGCCATTTCCGATCCGCCCGCTTAGAAGCACGCCCTCCCTCGTGATTTCCATCCGCATCGAAAATCTCACCAAGCGTTTCGGCGACAGCACCGCGCTGCATTCGCTGAACCTCACCATCGGCCGCGGAGAGATTTTTTTCCTCCTCGGCCCGAGCGGTTGCGGAAAGACGACGCTCCTGCGCAGCATCGCGGGCTTCTATCCGCCGGATGCCGGGAAGATTTTCTTCGGCGACGAGGATGTGACCTTGCTGCCACCGCATCGGCGCAACACGGGCATGATGTTCCAGAGCTACGCGCTGTGGCCGCACATGACGGTCGCGCAGAATGTGGCGTTCGGTCTTGAGGAGCGGAAGGTCCGGCGCACCGAAATCGAGCAGCGCGTCCGCGCCGCGCTCGACTCCGTGAAAATGGGCGAATACGCCGCGCGAAAAATCAACCAGCTCTCCGGCGGCCAGCAGCAACGCGTGGCGCTCGCCCGCGCGATGGTCATCCGCCCGCGCTGCCTGCTGCTCGATGAGCCGCTCTCGAATCTCGACACGAAACTCCGCATCGAGATGCGCGGCGAAATCCGCCGCATCTGCAAGGATGCCGGCCTCACCGCGATCTACGTCACGCACGATCAAAAGGAGGCGCTGAGCGTCGGTGATCGCATCGCTGTGATGGAAAGCGGGCACATCCGCCAGTCCGGCGCGCCCGCGGAAGTCTATCGCCAGCCGGCCACGCGCTTCGTGGCGGATTTCATGGGCGAGACAAATTTCATCGAGGGCACCGTCACGTCCGCGGGCACCTCGCCCGTCGTGGAAACGGCACTGGGCAAATTCTCCTGCAGCGCCCACGGCTGGGTGCCCGCGAGCGGCCAGCGCGTCGTCCTCAGCATCCGTCCCGAGGCGCTGCGGCTGCACACTTCCGTGCCAGCGGAAAATTCCATCGCAGGCACGATCCGCGAGCGCGTCTATCTCGGCGAGATGGCGCAATACCGTTTCGCCGCGGGCGAACGGATGCTGAAGATTTTCGAGCTCAACCCACGCTTCGCATTCGGCAATGATCACAGCGCGCTTTTTGCCAGCGCCGATCCTGCCGACGTGATCGTGCTCCCCGAGTAGCATGGGCAAAAATCTCGCCCTGCTCGCCGTGCTGCTCGCAGTCGTGCTCGGCCCCATCCTCATGCGTCCGCGCGGCGACGAGGCGATGCTCAAGGGCCAGGACACGCTCTCCGTCATCACGCCGCACAACGAGGCCATCCGCTCGGAATTCAGCGAGGCATTTCGCGAATGGTACCGCGCGAAGACGGGCCGCACCGTCGTCGTGGAATGGTTCACGCCCGGCGGCACCAGCGAGAGCACGCTGTATCTGAACAGCGCATACAGCGCGGCATTCGAGGCGCACTGGAAAGGCGC
>BJFP01000478.1 GCA_014189875.1 Verrucomicrobiota bacterium
CCGCTGGCAGGGGAGCCGCTCGCGGCGATGCTCAACCGCCACAGGATCCTCGTGGTGCCTTCGCGCTGGGCCGAGCCTTTTGGTGTCGTCGCGCTGGAGGGGATTGCCTGCGGCTGCGTGGTCATCGGTTCCGAGCAGGGCGGTCTTCCCAGCGCCATCGGGCCGTGCGGATGCACGGTGCCGAATGGTGACGCGCCGGCTCTCGCGGCGGCGATCGAACGCGTGCTCGGTGACGGGCAGCTCCAGGCGCAATACCGCGCCGGGGCCCCCGAACATCTCGCGCGGCATACGGTGCCTTCCGTGGCGGCGGCGTATCTCGCAGTATTCGACAAGGCCGTCCGATGATCCTTTTCTCCCACGCAACCGGGAATGCCAACGCCCGCAACGCCGCGCTCGCGCTGGCGGAGCGCGGGCTGCTTGCGGAATTCTGGACGTGCGTGAGCTGGGATCCGGACTCGCGCTGGAACCGCTTCCTGCCTGCGGGCCTGCGGCAGCAACTCGGGAGACGCGCGTTGCCGGAGCCGTTGCGCGCGCTGGCACATTACCACCCGTGGCGCGAGATGGGGCGGATGCTGGCGTCGCGGCTCGGCTGGGAATTCCCGTGCAGGCACGAGCGCGGTGCATGGTCCATTGACGCGGTGCTCCAGAGCCTCGACCGCCGCGTGGCGAAGCGGCTGGCGCAGATGGGTGCCAGGAGCGGGGTGCGCGGGGTGTATGCGTATGAGGACGGCGCGGCGGCGACCTTCGAGGCTGCGAGGGAGCGTGGCGTCTCGTGCATTTACGATCTGCCCATCGGCTACTGGCGCGTGGCGCACGAGATTTATGCCGAGGAGACGGCGCGTGAACCGCAATGGGCATGCACGCTCACGGGGATGCGCGACAGTGCGGAAAAGCTGGCCAGGAAGGACCGCGAGCTTGCCCTTGCGGATACGGTGCTCGTCGCGAGCAGTTTCACGCAGCGGACGATCCAGGCCGCGCCAAAGGCTCCTTCAAGAATTCACGTCATTCCGTATGGCGCACCCGTCGCTGCGGCATCTTCCGAGGAGCGCCGGATTGGCGGGCCGCTGCGCGTCTTTTTTGCCGGATCGCTGAGCCAGCGGAAGGGCCTGTCGTATCTGCTCAAGGCCGCCGCGATGCTGGGAGATCGCATCGAGCTGACCCTGCTCGGGACCAAAGTCTCGGACGCATGCGCGCCCCTAAACGAAGCACTCGTGCGATACCGCTGGATCCGTTCGCTGCCCCATTCGGAGGTGCTCCGTGAAATGGGACGCCACGATGTGTTTGTCTTTCCGTCGCTGTTCGAGGGATTCGGCCTCGTCATCCTCGAGGCGATGGCGCAGGGGCTGCCGGTCATCACCACGCAGCATACCGCCGGGCCGGATATCATCGAGGACGGGGTGGACGGTTTCATCATTCCCATCCGTTCTTCCGAGGCGATTGCCGAAAAGCTCGAGCTTCTGGCTGCGGATCGGCCGCGGCTCGAAGCAATGCGCGAGACCGCCATCGCGACGGCCCGCCGTTTCACCTGGGCGAATTACCAGCGGCGGCTGGCGGAAATGCTGGCACCGCTGGTGACGGGAGCGCTTTGAGCGGTGCGATGCGATCCAGCGGTCATCCGGCACGGGGCTGTCACTTGGTTTTCACACTTTGCGCCCTTGACGGAACTAGTCGCGCAAGTCGTCATTTGATGCTTTAACGCTCCATGCATCCGGCAACACCCTCATCCGCGACTCTGGCGTACGCGTCGGCTTCCGGCGGTCAGGCATGGAGACCTGCTGTCACCAGTGGGAGCGGTGACGGCTATCGTGCGGTGAAGGCATGCATCTGGATCTATTTCTGGCTGCTGATTATCGAGGGTGCGCTTCGCAAGTGGATTGTTCCGGGCCTGGCGAATCCGCTCATCGTGGTGAAGGATCCCGTGGTGCTGGCGGCCTATTTCTTCGCCATTAAGAGCGGTCGCTTCCCCCGGAGCGGTTTTGTCACCTCCATCCTCCTGCTCGGCTGCGTGACATTCGGCACTGCGATCATCGGATATGCGTCGGGAGTGACCCAGGGCAATTTCCTCGTCGCGGCGTATGGTGCCCGGACGAATTTTCTCTACTTCCCTTTCGTATTTCTGATGGCGGATGCGCTCAACCGCGAGGATTTGATTAAGATGGGGAAATGGCTGCTCATCATTTCCCTGCCGATGGCCTTCCTGGTGGCGGCTCAGTTTCGCGGAGGCCCGGAAGATTGGGTGAACAAAGGAACGGGCGAAGGGGTGGGCGGACAAATGATGGCGGCGGTCGGTGATAAAACACGTGCGGCCGGCCTCTTTGCCTACAACACCGGGCTGGCGACCTACCTCAGTCTTGTTGCCGCGTTTCTTGTCAATCACTTCCTGCGAGGGAGGGTTTACGGTGGCAAACTGGCAATGGCGGCGACGTTTGCTGTCGCTGGGAGTGCGCTCCTGTCCGCAAGCCGGTCAACGACGCTCTCGATCGTGGTTGTCATCGCTGCCGGTGCGTTTTGTGTGTGGATGCAGTCGAAGTTTTTCAAGGGCTCCGTCTGGCTGGCCGTTGCTCTGCTCGTCGTCGCCGTCATCTTCGCCAGTTCGCGAACCGTCAGGGAGGGGATTTCGGTGCTCGGCGAGCGGTTTGAATCTGCGGACGGATTGAAGGTGGGGATCTTGGATCGCACGATCTCGGGTTTCACCGGTGCGTTCGATTCCCTCGGCGCCCACGGAATCCTCGGAGCCGGCCTGGGGGTGGGCACCAATGCGGGTGCGGCCATGCTCACGGGACAGCGGGTGTTCCTTCTGGCGGAAGGGGAGTGGGAGCGAGTCCTCGCCGAGGTGGGGCCAGTGCTCGGCCTGGCATTCATCTTTTACCGCATCGTGCTGGTGGGGCATCTGTTCAGGAAGGCGCTGGCGGCGCTGAAGCGGGGAGAACCCCTCGCGATGTTG
>BJFP01000479.1 GCA_014189875.1 Verrucomicrobiota bacterium
GGTTGCCCAATTCGCAGCCCGTGCTTCCATTTACAAAACCCCTGACACTCATTTCCATCACCCGCCCATGCTGAGCTGCTCCACCTGCTGGAATTCTGCGCGCCACACGGATGGTGCCGCGATGATCGAGGAAATTCTGGATCTTGGTTTCGACACCGTCGAACTCGGCCACGGCACGCGGCTCCCGCTCGTGGAGGGCATTTTGAAAATGCACGAGGCCGGCCGCATCAAGGTCAGCTCGCTGCACAATTTCTGCCCGCTCCCGCCGGAGATCCCGCGCGCGTCGCCGGACTGCTACCAGTTCAGCGCGGTGCACGATGGCGAGCGCGACCGCGCTGTGCGGCACAGCTTCAAGACGATTGATTTTGCCAAGCGCCTCGGCGCGAAATTTGTCGTCATGCACCTCGGCTCCGTGCCCATCGGCGACTACACGCGCGCCCTTGTGAAGCTCGCCGAGGAGGGCAAGCACCTCTCGAAGGAATACGTCGCGCTCAAGCTCGAAGCCGTCCAGCAGCGCGAGGCAAAGCAGGTGCCGCCATTCATGCGGATGATCGAGTGCTTCCGCCGCGTCGTGGACTACGCTGGCGAACGCGGCATCAGGCTCGGCGTCGAGAGCCGGCACAGCTTCGAGGAAATCCCCAGCGAGCGCGAGATGCTCGACGTCCTCGCGCGCATGAACCCGGACGTCATCGGCTACTGGCACGACTTCGGGCATGTGCAGGTGAAGCACAACATCGGCTTCCTCGATCACTTCGAGTGGCTCAAGCGCGTCGCGCCGCGGCTCCTCGGCTGCCATCTGCACGACACCGTGTGGCCGGGCCGCGATCACATGGCGCCTTTCACGGGCGGCGTGGAATATCAGCGCCTCATCCCGCTGCTGCCAAAGGACACGCTCTACGTCTTCGAGATGAGCCCGCGCCGCACGAAGGAGGAAATCACGACATCCCTCGCAAAATGGAAGGAGAAGTTCGGGGAATGAAATTTTTTCCCGCAATGAACACGGCGCAAGAAGATGGCGCACGGCGTGCATCGGGTAGCGCGGGCGTCCCGCCTGCTGTGCGACGCATCCTGCGTCGCACCCGACGGACGTCAGCTTGTGAACGCATCTCGCTCGACGCCCGGATGTGTTCCGCGGGACGCGGGACACAGCAGGCGGGACGCCCGCGCCGCCCATTGCCCGTCGTCCCGCGCGCATGAAAAAATTCCTCCTCGCGCTGCTCCAGGTCGGCATCACCGCGGCCCTGCTGTGGTGGGTCTTCCGCGACGAATCGAAACGCCACGCGCTGAGCGACGCCGTGCATCAGGCAAACTGGTGGTGGCTCGCAGCGGGCGTCGCGGCATACGGCCTGTTCGAAATCCTCGCCGGCATCCGCTGGCAGATCCTGCTGCGCGTGCAGGGCGTGCATCTTTCATGGTGGCGGCTCTACGGCCTGCTCATGGTCGGCCTCTTCTTCAGCCTCTTCATCCCCGGCGGCACCGGAGGCGATCTGATCAAGGGCTACTACCTGCTCAAGGAAACGCCCGTCGGCCATAAGACTTCCGCTGCGCTCAGCGTCGTCATGGATCGCCTGCTCGGCCTGCTCGGCGTCGGCGTGCTCACAGTGGTGATCACCTCGTTCCGATGGGACTGGCTCATGAGCGAGCCGTTTTCGAAAAACTGCGTGTACACCGTGCTCGGCATCCTCGCCGTCAGCGTATCCGGCATGTTGCTCGCCGGGCTCATCTCCAGCCTGCGCCTCGTCCATGCGCTGCCGAAAAATCTCCCCGGCCGCAATTTCCTCGCGACCATCTCGGGTGCCTACGCGCTCTACGCGCGCGCATGGCTGCCGACGCTCGGTGCAATCATGATTTCCGTCCTCGCGCACGTCGCGCACTACACGACCTTCTGGTGCGCCTCGAAATCCATCGAGGACTCCGGCCCGCGCAAACCCTCCGCGATCGAACTTTACTCCACGCTGCCAATCATCGAGGGCGCGGCCGCAATCCCGATCACTCCCGGCGGTCTCGGTGCGCGCGAGATGCTCTTCGATCAAATGCTCACGCCGCTCGCGAACCTTGAGCAAAACGTCGCGCCGACGATCTCCGTGCTCGGCTATCTTTGCATCGCGTTCTGGGGCGCGGTCGGCGGCATCTTCTACATTTTCTACCGGCCCAGCCGCGCGCAGCGGAACGCCATCCGCGCCGAGACCGAGGCGCAGATGAAAGGCACGCACCTCGGCGGATGAGCAGCAGGGCCCTCCCGAAAACGCCGCCGCGTCCGTTCGTCACCGCAAACTTCGCGGTCACCGCCGACGGACGCATCAGCACGCGGAATTTCACACCGAGCGATTTCTCCTCGAAGCGTGACAAGCGCCGCCTCGTAAAAATTCGCGCCACATGCGACGCCGTGCTCGTCGGCGGGCGCACGCTCGCCGCCGACACGATGACCCTCGGCATCCCCGGAGTCCGTGGGAAAAAGCTGCCGCTGCGAGTCATCGTGAGCAACAGCGGACGCATCGCGCCGACGCTCCGCGTTTTCGAAAAGCCCGGCGCACCCATCGTGATCTTCACCACGCGCAAGATGCCCGCAAAGACCCGCGACGCGCTCGCCTCGGTTGCCGACATCTTCATCCACCCGACGCCCGTGGTGGATCTCGCGCTCGCACTCGCAATCCTCCGGGCCGACTACGGAGTGAAACGCCTCGTGTGCGAGGGAGGCGGCACGCTGCTGCGATCGTTCGCCGCCGCCGATCTGCTCGATGAGATCCATCTCACGTTCTGCCCGCTCATATTCGGCGGCAGCGCCGCGCCGACGCTCAGCGGCGTGCCGGGAAAATTTCTGCCAAAGAGCACGCAACTGAAACTCATCGAGATGAAGCGGGCCGGCGACGAATGCCTCACGCGCTGGAGCGTCGTGCGCAAAAAGACGCGCACTGCGAAGTGAGTGCATCAACA
>BJFP01000480.1 GCA_014189875.1 Verrucomicrobiota bacterium
CACCGCCTCCGCGGTTCCCCTGGCGCAGCGGCTCCAGACTTTTCCGCGGCACGTTCGCCGCCAGGATGTCGCGCGCTTCCTCGTGAAACACGAACTGTTCAAGGCATCCCTCAATGCGAACGGAAGCATCGTCGAGTGCGGCGTGTTTGCCGGCGGCGGCCTGTTTGGCTGGCTGCACTTCTCATCCATTTACGAACCCTATAACCAGACCCGGCGGATTATCGGATTCGATACGTTCTCCGGATTTCCCTCCGTGCATGAGAAGGATCTCACCACGGCCAAATCAGAACATACCAAGGTGGGCGCCTTCGAGACAGCGCCCTCCATCCAAAGTGAACTCGAAAACCTCGCCGGCATCCACAACAGCAACCGCCCCATCGGACATATTCCAAAGATCGAACTGGTCGCCGGCGACGCCTGCCAGACTATCCCCGAATATGCGGCCAAAAACCCGCACCTTCTGATCAGCCTTCTCTATTTGGACTTTGACCTTTATGCCCCCACAAAAGCGGCGCTCGATGTCCTCTATCCCCATGTGGTCAAAGGGGGTGTCATTGCATTCGATGAGCTGAACTGCGCCGAGTTTGCAGGCGAGACAACGGCGCTGAAGGAGGCCCTGGATCTTCGTCAGGTGGAGTTGAAGCGATTCCCGATGGATCCTTACGTCTCTTACTTCGTAAAATGACGGAAAACCCGGCAGAATTCGCACGCGAGATACGGCGGCACGCCCTGCAAATGGTGCATTCCGCCCGAGCATCCCACATCGGAGGCGTCCTCTCGATGGCGGATCTCCTAGCGGTACTCTACGGCGAAATGCTGAATGTGCGTCCGGACGATCCTCAATGGCCGGAGCGCGACCGCTTCATCCTTAGCAAAGGCCACTGCTGCACCGGTGTCTATGCGGCGCTCGCGCTGCGCGGCTTTTTCCCGATGGCTGAGCTTGCCAGCTATGGCATGGATGGCTCGCGTCTGATGGCGCATATTAGTCACAAGGTCCCCGGCGTGGAATTCTCCACCGGCTCGCTCGGCCACGGCTTGCCATTTGGCTGCGGCAGGGCGCTGGCCGCGAAGCGCCGCAAGCTGGGCTGGCGTGTGTTTGTCATGCTCAGCGACGGCGAGATGGACGAGGGCACAAACTGGGAGTCCATCCTTTTCGCGCCGCAGCACCGGCTGGATAATCTCACAGTCATCGTGGACTATAACAAAGTGCAAAGCCTCGGCGCTGTCTCAGATGTTCTGGAGTTGGAGCCTCTGGCGGACAAATTCCGCGCCTTCCGCTGGGCCGTGCGCGAGGTGGACGGGCACGATCACCAGGCCGTGCGAGATGCGCTGAAAAGCCAACCGTGGGAGCCGGGCAGGCCGTCCTGTCTCATCGCACACACGGTCAAGGGCAAGGGGGTCCCGTTCATGGAAAACCAGTTGCTCTGGCATTACCGCAACCCGAATGACGCCCAGCTTGCGGATGCGATCCGCGGATTGGAGACAGCAAAATGAGAACCGCCTTTATCAGCGAGCTGATCGAGCAGGCACGCAGACACCCGGATATTCTCCTGGTGGTCGGCGACCTTGGTTATTCGGTGGTCGAGCCATTTGCCGCGGAGTTTCCGGATCGCTATCTGAATGCAGGCGTCGCCGAACAAAACATGACCGGCGTGGCGGCGGGCCTCGCCGCCGAGGGGTTCCATGTGTTCACCTATTCGATAGCAAATTTTCCCACGCTCCGCTGCCTGGAGCAGATTCGCAATGATATTTGCTATCACCACCTGCCGGTCACAGTCGTCTCTGTCGGTGCCGGCGTGGCGTATGGCAACCTTGGCTATTCGCACCATGCCGTGCAGGACATCGCCATCATGCGGACTTTGCATCCCATCACCGTGCTCTCACCCGCCGATCCCGGCGAAGCGCGTGGCTGCGTGCGCTGGCTTGCGGAAAACCCGCGCCCGTCCTACCTGCGCATCGGCAAGGCCGGCGAGGCTGAATTGCACGGAACGAGCGCACTCACGCCGCACCCGTTGAAAGTGCGCGACGGTTCGGGGCCGCTTGCCATTGTCGCCACAGGCTCCGTTTTGAAAGTCGCCCTAGATGTCGCGGCCAAGGCCTGTGAACGCGGGATGCCTGATATCCCTGTCTATTCCTGCCCGTGGCTCCATCCCATCACACAGGCGGATTTTTCCGCGCTGCATGGTTATCGGCGCATCATCGCCATCGAGGAACATCTGCCGCACGGTGGTCTCGCCTCGATTCTGAGGGAAAATCTGCCGGGCACGGTGAGCATCGAGGCCCGCGGCCTGAACGGTGAGATGTCATCTTGCGTCGGTTCACAGCAGCACGTCTGGAAAATGGCAGGGCTGGAGACGGAAGCCATCCTGAAGACTATCATGCAATAGAATGCCGCCCATGCCAGTCGCCCAGCCGCCATTGAAAGCAACACCCATTAGCCATTGATGCAAAAGCCGCTCATCTCCATCACCATCCCGGCCTGCAATGAGGCCGCCAACCTTCCCATTTTGCGGGACAGGCTGCTGGCGACGCTCGTTCCGCTGGAGGCAAAATATGATTTTGAAATCATCCTTCTGGACAACGCCTCGACGGACGCCACGCGCGAGGTCGTTTTGGCGATTGCCGCGGGCGATTCCCGCATCCGCTACATCCGTTACACGCGGAATTTCGGCTTCGAGGCATCGCTGCTGGCGGGCATAGACCTCGCGCGCGGAGTGGCCGCGATCAACATGGTCTCCGACCTCCAGGATCCGCCGGAACTTATCCCGTCGCTGATTGCAAAATGGGAGGAGGGCTTCGAGGTCGTCTATGGTCAGGTGCGGGAAAGGAATGATTCCAGCAGGCTCAAAACACTGGGCGCGCACACGGCATACTGGCTCATCGAGCGCCTGACGGAATGTAAGAT
>BJFP01000481.1 GCA_014189875.1 Verrucomicrobiota bacterium
GAACTACTCGTATAACTCCGACGTCGTCGCCACCGCCTTTGCCCTTGCCTCGCTGCTCCGCCCCAACACGGCACCAGTGTCAGAACCGCCAGCCCCTCTCTCCCCCCAGCGCCGATCCCCGCTCTGAGCGTTTCCGGTGCGGCGGGCGCGAAAGTGAATTCCTTCTAAGTGAATTCCTTCTAATGCAATGCCACCCGGAATATTGCTTGAACGGGCTCCACCCTGAAAAATATCCGAATCATCCATGAGTCATTGCGCCGCACACTCCGACGCCCGTCCGAGTTCCGACCGATTCCGCTGCGGCGGACACAAAAGCGATTTGGCAGCCGTTTGCCTCGCCATTGCCACATTGCTGGCAAGCGCGATCTCGAGCGACGCGCAAGATCAGAAAGACCCGCCCAAGGAGTTTGCGAACTCCCTTGGGATGAAGTTCGCCTGGATTCCGCCGGGGACGTTCCTGATGGGGAGTCCGACAGAAGAGAAGCATCGCAACCCCATTGAAATCCCGCACAAGGTCAGGTTGACCAAGGGCTTCTACATCGGCGTCCACCCCGTGACGCAGGACCAATGGTTGAAAGTCATGGGCGGAAAGAACCCGAGCGGTTTCGACAAGGAGAAGATGGGCGACAAGGAAAAACTGAGCGCGGCGGAAAAGTTGCTTCTGCCGGTCGAATCGGTCTCCTGGAACGACTGCCAGGAATTCATCAAGAAATTGCAGGAAATGGACATGAAACCGTATCGCCTGCCCACCGAAGCCGAATGGGAATACGCGTGCCGTGCCGGAACGACGACGCCGTTTCACTTCGGCGAGACCATCTCCACCGATCAGGCGAATTACGATGGCGATTTCGTGTATGGCGATGGGAAAAAGGGGCCGCGCCGGCAAAGGACGACTCCCGTGGGGGCATTTCCCGCCAATGCGTTTGGTCTGCACGACATGCACGGCAACGTCTATCAGTGGTGCCAGGATTGGTACGGCGATTATCCGCCACGCGACGTGACCGACCCGAAAGGGCCTGAGAAAGGCCTGGCCCGCGTGCTGCGCGGCGGCTCTTGGAAAAGCAATCCCCTGAGCTGTCGCTCCGCGGAACGTCTCCGGTATGAGCCTGGGGCCCGTTTCCACCTATATGGCTTCCGAGTCTGCTTCTTCTTGAACTAATGCCCATGAGACCAAGATCGATTTGGATTTGTGAAATGAACATTCTGCATCTGACCCTAGCCGCATTGGTGCTCACCGTGGCGGTGCAACCCAGGGCCATCGCCCAGCAGCCCGCGGAGTTGAAAGAAGTCCGTGCGTTTTTCGACGCGCATTGCGTCCGCTGCCACGGCGAAAAGAAGCAGAAGGGCGACATCTTTTTGCACAAGCTCACCACTCCGAAGAAAGGTGCACCGGACCTCGATCTGTGGACCAAGGTTTTCGACCAAATCGAAACCCAGCAAATGCCCCCGCAGGACGCCGAGCAGCCGTCCTCTGCCGAACGGCAGGTGGCAGCCGCCTCGATAAAGCAAGCTCTGGCAACCGCCGGCCTGAAGACGGACGAGCTGAAGCTGCTAGCGCCGTCCCGCGGTAACTGGGTCGATCACGAAGCGCTCTTCTCGGGCAAGGCGGTGGGCGAACCGGGTACGCCGGCGAGGGTGTGGCGGGTCTCGGCCAGGAGTTACAACCGGCTCTTTGCTCGCATCGACGAAGCATACGGGCTCGATTTGACGCGCGGACTTGGCATATTGGGCGGTGGTGCCGCTTACGGGCCCATCCAACAACACCAGGCTGCCGTGACACCGCCGTGGGGGTCGCCCCGGCAGTGGGATTTCACCGACTACTCTTCAACTCATCGGGTGAGCAGCGCGGAGATCGAGCATCATCTGCGGAACTGCAAGGTGGCGGCGAAGAAATTGATCCCGGAACTCAAGAAAACCAAGGGGCCCATCCAGCAGGTGGCGCCGTTGTTTGCCGCCGGGAAAATGGCGAAATCTGAACAGGTGGACGCGGCGGTGAAGGACTTGTTCGATGTGCTGTTCCACATGTCCCTCGAACCCGCGGCGCTCAAAGCGTACAGCGATCAGGCGATGAAAGACTTGGACGCGTATGGATCGGAGATGGCGGTGGAACGGCTGCTCATTTCCGCGTTGTTTAATCGCGAGGCGATTTATCGCATCGAGGAGCCGGAGGGAGGCGCCCGACGAGGCATCATGGCGCCGCGCCATCTGGCCCGATCGATCGCTTATACCCTGACCGATCGCGAGCCGGACCCCGAGTTGTGGAAGGCCATTGACGAGGGGCGGCTCAAGACGAGCGCGGATGTCCGCGCGCAGGTCGAACGCATTCTGAACGACCCGGCGATTCTCAAGCCGCGGATGCTCGGATTCTTCCAGGAATACTTTGGATATGCCGCGGCGGCCGATATGTTCAAATGCGACGCGACGATGACGGAGTTTCAAGTGCCGGCCGGTCAGGGCAGTTACTTCCACGGAGACCATCTGGTTCCGGACACCGACAAGCTCGTGAAGATGGCGCTCGAATCTGACAAGGATGTGCTGCGAACCCTTCTAACGACCCGGAAGGCGTTTATCTGTGCCAAGGACATCGACCAATACTTCCTGGAGGTCTTGCCGGCCGTCACTCGCATGAAAAACAAGGACCGGGAAGAAGCGGCAAAGAAAGGCACGCCCTTTGATGAGAATGACAAGAAGTATGTCCGCAAACTGACGCCACCGGGGGGGGACATTTTTGCTCAGATGCAGATCATGTATGGTGTGTTCCCCAAGGCAGACTGGTTGAAGAAATACGGAAATCCCCGACTGAGTCCGGAGCCGCAAGGCCCCGAAATCAGCGCCGAGAAATTCCCTGAAATATTCAGCAAAGGCGAACCGTTCGACGCCAATCCGGATTGTCGGATGG
>BJFP01000482.1 GCA_014189875.1 Verrucomicrobiota bacterium
CTCCTCGCGCGCGATGCGATGGCGCTGCGTGACGCCGGAGAAAACCGTCGGGCGGAAATAGAATCCCCTCGCTGGCAGCTTGCACGCGTGCTGGAAAATCTCCGCGCCTTCGTCCACGCCGCTTTGCACGAGCGCGGTTATGCGCTCGAGCTGCTCGCGCGAATTGATCGCGCCGAGGTCCGTGTTCTTATCCATCGGATCGCCGACTCTCAACACGGCGATGCGCCGCTTGAGTTTCGCGAGCACGGTGGCTGCGACACTTTCCTGCACGAGCAGTCGCGAGCCGGCGCAGCACACGTGGCCCTGGTTGAAAAAGATGCCGTTCACGATTCCCTCGACGGCCTGGTCCAGCGGCGCGTCGTCGAAGATGATGTTCGCCGCCTTGCCGCCGAGTTCCATCGTCATCTTTTTGTCCGTGCCCGCGAGCGAGCGCATGATGATTTTGCCCACGTCCGTCGAGCCGGTGAAGGCGACCTTCGCGGGAATCGGATGCGTCATCACCGCCGCGCCGGTCTCGCCCGCGCCCGCGACGATGTTCACCACGCCCGGCGGCAATCCGGCCTCCTGCAAAATCTCGCCAAACTTCAGCGCCGTGATGCTCGTGGTCTCGGCGGGCTTGATCACGACGGTGTTCCCCGCCGCGAGCGCGGGCGCGATTTTCCACGCGAGCATGAGCAGCGGGAAATTCCACGGGATGACCTGCCCGACCACGCCGTGCGGCGCGACGCGGCGGCCCGGCGCGAGGTAGTCGAGTTTGTCCGCCCAGCCCGCGTGGTAGAAAAAATGCGCCGCCGCCATCGGCACGTCGAAGTCGCGCGATTCCTTGATCGGCTTGCCCCCGTCCATCGTCTCCGCGACGGCAAATTCGCGCGCGCGATCCTGCAGCAGCCGCGCGATGCGGTAGATGTATTTCCCGCGCTCGCTGCCCGCCATTTTTCCCCACGCGCCGTCGAACGCCTCCCGCGCCGACTGAAACGCCGCGTTCACATCCGCCGCGCCCGCGAGCGCGATGTCCGCGAGCTTCGCCTCGTTGCCGGGGCTGATCGTCGGGAAATATTTTCCGCCCTTCGGCGCGACGAATTCGCCGCCGATGAAAAGGTCGTAGCGTTTCTTCAGCTTGGGATCCGCGGTCTCCGGCGCGGGATCGAATTCCCAAAGGTCGCCGAAAACAAGTTCGCGCGCGGACGTGCGGCGTGGGGCGGATTTTTTTGCGGGGGCTTTGATCATTGGAATTACCTGTAGTTAGGCCCCGTCGTCATGCCTGCAGCGGATGATTTGGCGCTTTCATGTTTGCGTGCGGGCAGAAGTAGTCCGAAAATTAGAAAAATGGCAGTTACCGCGCTGCCGGTGAGTAACATAACCAGTATCTCTGAGAGAACACGTGGAAGCGATTGAAGCTCTCCCATGCCGTCAGCCCATTGGCCGGCCCCTCGAACGAATTGATCCAGCACCCGAAACACTCCAAGCGTAGTCATTGCGACGCCCCATGTGATTGGAATCGCAGTTAAGGAGAAATAGGTGACCCGGACGCAGCGTGATTGTCGGCGCAAAACGAGGATGACAAGCAAGGTTACGAGCGCGATGACAGCACAGACGAGAATCAGGAACATCGGACCTGCATGGGTGAACATTTCCACAGAGAAGCCGGAATTGTCTTCCATGGAGAACCGCGACCGTTTGGTAAGAAACTCGATGAATGATTTCATGAAAGGCGCTCCAAGCCGTCTAACCTTCCGTGGCGTTGCTGAAAACGCGCCGGTGCGCTCCTTTTCGATCTGGCGAAGGAGATCCTTTTGGGCTTACTCTTCATTCGGTGCAAATTCAGGAGTACCACGGGCCGCGTGCCAGAAGCGGGAGACCACCACCATCTGGCGCTGCTCGTCCACGCGATACACGATGCGGTAAGACCGATGGATACGTTCGCGGACCAGCGGATCGCCGAATTCCCGGACGACGCTGCCGGCGAACGGATGCATGCCGACGGCCTCCGCCTCGGCAATGAGCCGCTGCCCAAAACGTTCTGCCGCCTGCGGACTGTCCGCGGCGATGTAGCGGACGATCTCCTCCAAGTCGTGAAGCGACCGGGGCGAGAGAATTACTTGGAAGCGGCCGTCGCCCATGCGGAAACGTGCGCTTTGGCCTCATCAATCGTGACGCCGCCCTCGCGCTCGTAGGACTCGAAGCCCTCGCGGATCCCGGCGATGAATTCGATCTCCCGGGCGATGTCATGCAACGAAGCGGTCTCTGGGAGGCGCTCCAGAAGTTCGGCGACGATTTCCTTGTTGCTCATGGCGCGAGTGTCACAGGGCAAGACGTGAAAAACAAGGCTCTCTTTCGCCCGCTAAACGGCAAGCGTGCGGAGTCGCGTGGCATCTCAATATCCCTCCGTCGCGTCGCTGAAAACATACGGCGCCTGATACGCGCCGGTGCGCTCCTTTTCGATCTGCCGCAGCAGATCATTCAGCAGCGCGGATGCGCCGAAGCGGTATCGCGAATGGTGCAGCCACGCGTCGCCGAGCGTCTCCTTGATCGCGATGAGGAAGTGCAGCGCCTGCTTTGCCGTGCGGATGCCGCCGGCGGGCTTCATGGAAATGGCGACGCCCGTATCGAGGTAAAAATCGCGGATGGCCTCGATCATCACCTGGTTGTTGCCGAGCGTCGCATTCGCCGAGGTCTTGCCCGTGCTCGTCTTGATGAAATCGCCGGGCCGCAGCACGCGCATCGCGAGGAATGACGCCGCGCGGATGTTGTCATAAGTCTCCAGTTCGCTCGTTTCGAAAATCACCTTCAGCGTGGCGTCGGCGCACGCTTCGAGCACCTGCGCGATCTCGTCCTGCACGAGCGCGAGTTCGCCCGCGAGGAACGCGCCGCGGTTGATCACCATGTCAATTTCAT
>BJFP01000483.1 GCA_014189875.1 Verrucomicrobiota bacterium
CCTCGGCGAACGCTGCGAACCCGCGTGGTGGACGCTCCGCGATGCGCAGGGCGTCGCGCGCTGGCCCGCGGTGCCGCTGGAACTGGCGTTCAACATCGCGGCCATCGTGATTTTCCTCCTCCTGCGCAGCCGCGCCCCTCGTAGCCGCGCTTGTAAAAGCGCGGGCACTTCGCCTCACGGAACATCCGGCAGCGACCGGGCGGCAGCGCCAGAAATCAGCCCGCGCTCTCACGAGCGCGGCTACTTCATGCGCGGCCAGCACTTCCACCTCTACCTCATCGCCTACGGCGCATTCCGCTTCGCGCACGAATGGATGCGCGCGACGCCGAAGATCGCCGGCGTGCTCTCCGGCTACCAGCTCGCCGCGCTCGCGTGCGTGGCGCTCGGCGTGTGGGGATTCCGCCGACGCGCGCGGCTTGAGCAACAGAGCGCGGCACGCTACTGCCAGTGATGCACTTTGAAATCACTGGCTGTGTCCGAGCACCAAAGGTGCGCCAACAAGCTAGCCCAGGGCAGCGCCCTGGGTACCGCACCATAGGAATCCAAGCCCTGATGGGGCGCGACATTGGGGCCGCCCCTTCAGGGCTTTGTCTCTCTTGGACGCCAAACCCAGGGCGTTGCCCTGGGCTGGCTTGTCGCCGGGCCTTTGGCCCTCGGAACCACGCCACACGGGGCGTTGCAGTTTTCAAAGTTCATCACCGGCTCTAGCGTCCGCGCCGAATGGAGATCCGGAAATTCAACGTCCTCGGCGTCGCGATGAGCGCGATGAATCTCGACATCGCCACACAGGCCGTGCTCGAGGCGTGCGCGGCGCGGCGCAAAGGCTACGTGTGCGTGACGGGCGTCCACGGTATCACCGAGGCACAGTCGGACTCCGCATTCCGCCGCATTTTGAACGGCGCATTCCTCAACACCTGCGACGGCATGCCGCTCGTGTGGGAGGGCCGCAGCGCACACGGCGCGTGGGTGGACCGCGTGTATGGCCCCGACCTCATGCTGCGCATCATGGACGCGACACGCGATGGGAAGTTCACGCACTACTTCTATGGCGGCGCACCCGGCGTGGCCGATCAGCTCAAGGCCGCGATGGAGCAGCGCTTCCCCGGCGTACGCATCACCGGCACGCACTGCCCGCCCTTCCGCCCGCTCGATGAAAAGGAGCGCGCCGCGCTCGTCGTGGAGATCGCGGAGAAAAAGCCCGACCTGTTCTGGGTCGGCCTCAGCACGCCGAAGCAGGAGCGCTTCATGGCCGAGTTCCTGCCGCTGCTGGAGACGACGGTGATGTTCGGCGTCGGTGCGGCGTTCGACTTCCACACCGGCCGCATGAAGGAAGCCCCGCGCTGGATGATGCGCTGCGGCCTGCAATGGCTCCACCGGCTGTGCAGCGACCCGCGCCGGCTGTGGCGGCGCTACGGCGTCATCGTGCCCATGTATCTCTTCCGCATTTTCCTCCAGCGCACCGGGCTGAAAAAATATCCGCTCGGGGAATAGTCCGCGCGCCGTCGCTCAGCGTCCGACGAATTTCCCCGGATTCAAAATCCCCTTCGGATCGAGTGCAGCCTTCAGCGCTCACGCTCAGCGGCGTGGCCGTGATTGGCGGGACGGCGACGGCGACGGGCACGGCGAATTTCAAGGTGCAGGTGAGCAACAGTTTCGCGACGCCGAAGACGGCAACGAAGGCGCTCTCGATTGCGGTGAGCGCGGTGCCGGCAATTGCGATCGGCAATGTGTCCGTGACGCTCACGGCCTCGACGGGCGGCGCTGGCTTTCTATCCACGAAGGGCAGCTGGACCGTGACATCATCGGGGAATCCGCTGCGCATCACGGGCATCAGTTGGTTCGGATTCGAGACGAACAACAGGGTGCTGCACGGGCTATGGACGCGCGGCTACATGTCGGCGCTCGATCAGAACAAAGCACCGGATTTCAGCACGCTCCGCATCCCTTTTTCCAATGCGATGCTGAAGCCGGGCGCGACGACCAACAGCATCAATTTCCAAGTGAATCCGGATCTCAAGGATCTCACGCCATTGCAAGTGCTCGACAAAATCGTGGGCTATTGCGGGCAGATCGGGCTGCGCGTGATCCGAGGCCGGCACTCTGCGAAAGCCGACGGCTACACGGGTGAAAATGTGTGGTTCATCTCCGGCGATGCGCATTTCATCGAGCAGCGGTGGATCGAGGACTGGGTGATGCTCGCGAAGCACTACGCTGGGAATGCAACGGTCATCGGCGCGGATCTTTTCAACGAGCCGAAGCGCACTGCGACGTGGGGCAATAACGCCCCGCTGACCGACTGGAACAACGGCGCGAAGCGTTGTGGTGATGCGATCCTCGAGGCGAGTCCGAACTGGCTGATCATCGTCGAGGGCGTGGAGAAAGTCGGGAGCGACTCGTATTGGTGGGGCGAAATTCTGTCGGGAGTCGCGGCATTTCCCGTCACGCTGAGTGTGCGGAACAAGCTCGTGTATTCGATGTACGATTATCCCGCGAGCGTGTTGGCTCAGCGGTGGTTCAAGGCGGCGGATTCCCCGCAGAATCTCGGCGGCGTGTGGGACTCGCACGTCGGATTTATTTTCAATGGCAACACTGCGCCGCTGCTGCTTGGGGGATTTGGCAGCAAGCTGGCGACGACCGTGAACGAGACCAAGCTCGGTTACATCCGGTCGAGCATGGCGCCGATGCTCGATGGCGCAGCGAAGAGGAAAAAATAATCGCGATCTTGCTGAGGCCAAATGCGGCGGACAACTAACGCGGTCAGGCCGACTCTAAACGGGCCGACGATGGAACGGCCTCAGCCGAGCTTAGCGTGCAGCTTTTCCCGGAGCAGTTCGCGCAGCGGTTCGCTGGGGATGCGCTCGGTGACTTCATTCAGGAAGCCGAAGACGACGAG
>BJFP01000484.1 GCA_014189875.1 Verrucomicrobiota bacterium
GCGAGGCACTGCGCGGCTTTGTGAGCCTGCTCGGGGCGCAGGACCGCGTCTGGATCACGCTTTTTGAATCCGAGTTCCAGGACTTCGACGCAGTCCCGGTGCCGGCCCCACAGGTTCTCGCGGATGCGGGATTCCTGCAGATGGAAAATATCGGGACAGCCGGCGGAACCGAACTGCTGCCCGCAGCGACCCATGTGTTGGAAAAGATCGCCGCGCATTCCGCAGGGCGGCGCACGAGCGTGATCCTCATCACCGACGGGGAGGTTGGCAATGACGCGGCCATCCTTCACGCCTTCAAGCCGGCGGCGAAGGTCACTGTCCACACCTTCGGAATTGATACGGCGGTCAACGACGCCTTCCTCAAGTCGCTCGCCCGTCAGCAGCGCGGAGGCTGCTGGCTGCAAACGCCCGATGATGACATCGCGGGCACGGTCTCCGCGCTGGGGGATCGGTTGCGGCGCCCGGTGCTCAGCCAGCTCGCGGTGGAAGGTTCGTGGGAAACGGGCGATGGAGCCTTGCCCGATCTTCATGCGCGGGAAGTCGTGACGGTTGCATTGCGGGGAACTTCAGAAGGCCCGATCCAAGTCACGGGTTGCCTGCCCGATGGCACTGCGCACTCGTTCACTGTGGATCTCGGGAGCGTGGGAAGCAAAGCGGTGAAATTGCTCTGGGCGCGGCAGAGGATCGCCGCACTGTTGGCAGAGGGACAAATGCAGGAGGCCATCACGCTGGCCAAGACTCACAACCTGATCTGCGAAGGAACCGCGTTCATCGCGTGGGACGAGCAGGAGCACGTGGCGATTGCGAAGGACGAGCTGGTGCAGCCGGCGTTGGATCAGGCTCAGCCTATGATGAAGCCGGATCGCAATGGTCGTCTGTTCGCGGACATGGTGAAGAGCGGGGCCGGCAAAGCGCTCGCGGCTAAGCAGCGCTCGCCTAGGCAGCACTCGGAGGATGGCGGCTCTTTGTTCTGTAAGACTCAGGAAAATCCAGATTCCCGACTCAGGGAGGAATCCGACCGCAAGACGAACGCTGATGCCCAGCTTCAGCATTTGCGTGGCATTTTGCTAAAAGTGAACGTCCCGGAGCCGGCCGCCGAACGCCTCATCGTCTGGGCGAAAGCCGGTGCCGACTCGGAGCGGACTGACGCCCTGACTTGCGCGATTTATTTCATCGCGAAGGTCCGATGTGAACTTGGTTCGCAACCCGTGCTCGATGAAACCATCCGGGTGCTGCTGGAGGGTTTTCCCGAAGCACTTCTGCAATGGGAGGAGAACTCCCGACCTGGATTCGATGCGCTCATTGCTTTGCGGAACGAACTGGGTGCGTTGGGAGCACCCGATGAGACGATTCAACGTCTCAACGCGTGGGTGGTGGAAGCCGGTAGATTCGATCTGGGCCGCATGAGGAAGATTTTCAAGTCCATGGGGTCCCTTGAGCACCGGCGATTCTCCGCAAGAGCCCAGCAGCAGCTCTGGCTGCGGTTCCTGCATGAGACAGTCGGGACCACTCACTCCGAACCCCGGCTTTTCCCGTGACCTATACCGAGTTATCCGCCCTGCTCTCCGGTGCTGATGCGCCGGTCGTGCTGCTGGAGGGAACGAGGGAGCTTTCCGTCCACAAGGCCCCCTTCCTCACCGCGCTCGCCTCGCACCTCGCACGCACTTTCCCACACACCCGGTTCCGCACCGGCAACGCGAAGGGCTCGGATGCGGCGTTCGCGGCAGGCGTCGCCATCGTGGATGCAACCCGGTTGGAGTTTGTGATTCCTTACGCCGGCCATCGCAGGCGCGAGCGGCCCGCCAATTCTCCTGCCACAGCGATGGGTGACATATCCCCGGCCCGAGTGCAGGAGGTTGTGGATGCTACTCTCGCGGCCTCGCCACAATACGAGCGCGTGGCCGTCAACTATGGCAAACCCAAGACGCATCCCCGGCAGCGGGCCGCCGCGCAGTTGATTCTGCGGGACACGCTCAAGGTCACCGGCACCGATACGATGCCGCCGCCCGTCGCCGGCATCTTCTACGTCCACGCCGCCGATCCCGACCGCGGTGGCACGGGCCACACGATGCGTGTCTGCCGCGCCCGCGGAGTGCCGGTCATCAACCAGTTTCAATGGCTCGAATGGACTTTTTGAACCCGAACGCGAGACACCATCACACGGAGGAAAAACCATGACCGATTCGCAACCCACTGTTTATTTCAACCACGGCAAGGAGAGCGGACCTTGGGGGAGCAAGATTTCCAAGCTGGCCGAGGTCGCACGCAAGCGCGGGTTCGCTGTGGAGAGCATCGACTACCAAGACCTGCCGGACGCTGGCCCGAGAGTCGAACGGTTGCTCCAGTCCGAAGCCCGAAAGGCGAAGGGCCTGGTTCTGGTCGGGTCGAGCATGGGCGGTTACGTCGCGACGGTTGCCTCGTCAGTCTTGAAGCCCGAGGGACTGTTCCTGCTGGCACCCGCTTTCTACATGCCGGGTTATCCCGAGCAAAACCCCACACCGGATGCGAAAACGGTCAGCGTCGTCCACGGATGGAGCGACGACGTGATCCCGGTGGAGCACAGCATCCGGTTTGCACAGAAGTTCAGCGGGACGACCCGCATGGAGTTGCACCTTATCGAGGACGATCATCGGCTCTCAGCGGAGGTGGACTTCGTCGCGATGCTGTTCGGGCGCTTTCTGGCTCGGGCTCGGATTCCGACTTTGTAGAGTGTGCGTCCCGTCTATGATGAGAGCCATGCAACCCCCCGGTGGCAATACGACGAAACCTGACAAGACCATCACCATCATGGCCGACTTTGGAAACGATCCGCATGCGTGGATCAAGGACGCTTCGGATGAGGATGGACGAATGGCGCGAGGAAATGTGGGCCGCAGGCT
>BJFP01000485.1 GCA_014189875.1 Verrucomicrobiota bacterium
AAGTCCGGCACCTTCGGCGCGACGTGGCCCTTCGGCGCGATGCGCACGATGTAGCCGTTGTCCGGGCCGGCCCAGCCGAAGGTCGCGGGGCCTTTCCAGCTCGACACGTAGGCGTAGCCGCGCGCGTCCACGTCAATGTCCGTCGAGCGCGTCATCTTCACCAGCGGCTCCGGCGGCGCCGTCTCCTCGAATGTCGCGCCTTTCGCGCGCACCGTGTGACGGAAGACGGGGCCGCGGCCCCAGTCGCTCGTGTAGGGCAGATTATTCCACGCGGCGGGCCAGCCGGGCTCGTCAATCCAGCACGCGCCGCAGCCCGAGCCGCCGCCGTAGTCGGCGAGCGGCGTGACGAGTTCGTCGGCGAAATTTTTGTAGAGGCGCGGATAGCCGTGATCGTCGAAGCCGCTGAAATGATGGAAGCGCACGTCCCAGCCGCCGCCGTCGTTCGTGTTGTCGCGGGAAAAAAGATCGCACAGCGGCGAGATGGCGGCCTCGAGGATGTTGCGCGTGCCGCGCGAGTAGAGCTGGAGATTGGTGCCGTCGGGCCGCACGCGGATGATGCCGCCGCCGCGGAGCTGGAGTTTGCGCCCGTCCGTGCCCTCAGCCTCCATGAAGCCAAAATCGCCGCCGGCGATGTAGAGCCAGCCGTCAATGCCCAGTTCCATGCCGTTCGTCGTATGGTCGGCGGGACGGTCCTTGAAAGTGAACGCGATGTTTTTCACGAGCACCTTCTCCTCGTCGGCGATGCCGTCGCCGTCCTTGTCAATGAACGCGCTGAGGTGCGGCGGGTGGATGCAATAGACCGTGTTGCCGTCCACCACGAGGCCGCGCGGCGAATCCACGTCCTTCACGAATTCCTTCACCTCGTCCGCGCGCCCGTCGCCATCCGTGTCGCGCAGGCGGATGATGCGCCCTCGGTGCGCCTGCCTGCCGAGCGATCCGTTGCCGTCGCTCGACACGTAGAGCGTGCCGTCCGGCGCGGCGGAGATGAACACCGGGTAGTTCGCCGCCTGCGAAGTTGCGAAGAGCGTCGCCTCGAATCCCTCCGCCGGTTTCGCGTCCTTCAAAATCTCCGCCTCATCCTCCGGCGTGAGCTTCACAATCGTCGGCGTGATGTTGCCTTCCTTGCCGAGCGGATCATTCGGGCCCGCCGCTGCCTTTCCGTTCTTCTTGCCCGACTTCGAATCCGCCGCAACGGCCATCGTCATCGCCTGCGATTTCGCAGCGAGTTTCGGGTAAATGGACTTGATGCCCGGCCCTTTCACCGTGACTTCGCGGATGCTCGCCCAGCCGCCCGACGAAGATCCCGCGCAGGTGATTTTCACAAAGCGCACGTCCTTCGCGGCGAACGCGTGCTCGCTGTCGCCGGACTTTTTTCCGCCAGTTGCATCGGCAAGGACGCTCCACGTTTTCCCGTCGGCGCTGCACTCGATCTTGTGCTGGTAGGAGCCGTTCGCGCGCTCCCACGCGATCTTGATTCCCGTGAGTTCCTCCGGCTTCTCAAACTCCAATTGCAGCCACTGCGGAAAGCCCGCTCCCGCGGCGCACCAGCGCGTGCCTTCGTTGCCATCCACCGCGCCCCACGCGAAATTATTCTTGCCGCTCTCCTCGCTGCTCGCGGTGACCGTGACGAGCGTAGCACCCGCTGGCGCGGGCTTGAGTTCGGATGTCGTCGCAGACTGCGCAGGCGTGCCCTTCGTCGTGTCGGGCTTTGCGGTAGCGGGCTTCGCTGCGGCCTTGATGAAAGTGACCTCGTTCTTGCCGGTGAACGGCTTGAGGTATTCCGCGTTCAGCTTGTCGCACGACCACAGCAGCCCGCGGGTGACGAGATCGAGATAGCGCGCATCGGCGACGGTCTCGTTGTTGTGGCCGATCGTCGTGCTGAAGATGCGCGTCTTGTTCGGGCCGTATTCATTCGTCCAAGCGACCACGGATTCCACCGGACCTTCGCCGTCCTTCGATTTCTGCGACTGCGTGCCCGTCGCGAGCGGCTTGCCGCCGCGCATCTTCACGTTGTTGTAGAGTTCCTCGTTGATGGTCGTCCAGTCCGTCAGGCCCTTCGTGATCGGATGCGCCGCGTCGGTGAAATGAATCGCGACCGGCTTCTGCCAGTTGTGCGCGCTCGATTGCAGGCCGAGATATTTGAACCAGTCATCCGTCCCCGTGCGGTAGCAGTGCATCGCGCAGTGGAGGTTCACCGCGGGCACCGTCTCGTGCGCCTTAATGATGTTCTGCACGAGCGGCAAATCCTTCACGCCCGCCGCGCACTCGTCGTGGATGATCGCGTCGTAGCCCTTCGCCCAGCCGGCCTTGTCGTAGAGCGGAAAATGCGGCGCGGTCCCGCCGTCGTCCGTCCAGATCACATCCACCTGCACATTCGCGCGCGCCTGGATTCCCTCGCTCAGGATCTTCTGCTGCGCCGAATAATTATGGCAACACCCACCCGCGATCAGCAGGACGTGCAGCGGTTTCGTTTCCGCCTGGGCAAAGTGGGCGGCGAGGAACGCGACGAGCGCGGGAGCGAGTTTGTGAAGCATGCTTTGGAAAATGTGCGGCGTGTCGAGTGAGGCTAAGCCGCGGGAGTGGAAAGCCTTTGATGCGGCATTCGGAATGGCGGCGGTCCCTCGGTAGAAGTTAAACGTTTAGCGTTGGACGTTAAACGTTGAGCCCCGCGCAGCGGCCTCACGGTTTCGGGACGCGCATCCTCATTCACACCGCGCCTGCGGCGGGCCAACCGTTCAACATTTGACGTCCAACGCTTAACTTTTGAACGGCAGAAATTCGCACACGGCTTGCCCCTTCGCACGCGAACCGCCAACGTCCGCCGCTCCATGCCCTCGCTCACGTTTTTTCAATGGACGC
>BJFP01000486.1 GCA_014189875.1 Verrucomicrobiota bacterium
TCGTCGAGGGACACGGGATGCCTGAGCGCGCATACGATGAGATTTTCGGCAAGCACACGACGCACTTTTCCACCGCGGACGCCGAGGGTAACTGGGTCGCATGCACGGCGACGATCAATACGGGCTTCGGCTGCAAGGTCGTGGTGCCCGGCACCGGCATCGTTCTGAACAACGAGATGGACGATTTTTCCGCGCAGCCCGGCGTCGCGAATCACTTCGGCCTCATCGGCGCGGAGGCAAACTCAGTCGCGCCCGGCAAACGCCCGCTCTCGTGCATGAGCCCGACGATCGTGCTGCGTGGCGACCAGCCCGTGCTCGCGGTCGGCGCGGCTGGCGGGCCGACGATCATCACGCAGACGCTGCTCGCGATTGTGAACGTGGTTGACTTCGGGATGGACCTGCCGGCGGCGATCGGCGCGCCGCGCTTTCATCATCAGTGGAGCCCGGATGAGCTGAAGATCGAGGAGCGCATCGGCGCGCCGGTGCTCGGGGAACTGAAATTGCGCGGGCAGAAAATTTCGGCAGGTGGCGCATTCGGCGCGTGCAATGCGGTCGGCCGCGCTGCCGATGGAAAGGGCTTCGTGGGCGTGAGCGATCCGCGTGTGCCGGGGCTTGCGGAGGGGTTGTAGCGCAGACGGCCCGTCTGCCGTATCGCAGGCATTGCGCCTGCCCGAGCGTCCGGTCCGATTTCACGCGGATCAAGCCGGAGGCATCGCGAAACGGCAATGCGGGGACGCTTTCGCTACGAGGCGGATCAGCCCGCCTTCCTGCCGTCGGCGGCTACGGAAAATTGCGCCCGCGCTTTCACAAGCGCGGCTACGGGTGTGTTTCCGGGTTGACGCCCTGCCCATTTCTCCCGACTTGTCCCGGCCCGCATGCCGCGCTGGCTTGCTCCCAATACCGACATTTTTCCGACATTGAAACTCCGCGACATCCTCATCCTCCTCGTTCTTTGCGTGCTGGTTTTCTGGGCGGGGCTCGGACGCATCGGTCTGATCGATCCCGACGAGCCCTTCTACGCGGTGACCGCCCGGGAGATGGTCGAGAGCAACGACTGGCTGACGCCGAAGATTTTCGGCGAGCCGCAATTTGAGAAGCCTATCTTTTACTACTGGTGCGTAGCCGCGTCCTTCAAAGTCTTCGGAATCAGTGAATGGGCAGGCCGTGTGCCGTCCGCGCTGCCGGCCACGCTCCTCGTCTTCCTCACGTATTGGTTCGTCACGCGCGTCTTCAACCGCCGTGCCGGGCTGCTCGCCGGCATTGTGCTCGGGAGCGGCCTCGAATACGCGATCATGTCGCGTCTGATGCTCACGGATATCTCGCTGGCGCTCTTCATCGGCGGCGCGCTGTTTTTCTACTGGCTTGCAGTGGATGATGAGAAGAACCGGGCCCGATGGCTAATCCTTCACTTTGTCTTCGGCGGACTCGCCATGCTGACCAAGGGCCCGCTCGGGCTGATCGTGTCGCTGTTGGCGGCCGGGGCGTTTTCGTTCGTCACGAAGCGGCCGCATCCGTATCGCGGGCGCGCGGCCTGGATCGGGATCGCTCTCTACCTCGCGATCGGCCTGCCTTGGTATGTCATCATGACGGTAAAGCACGGCTGGGGTTTCCTTCATCACTTCATCGTGCATGAGAACATCGGGCGATTCTTCCGCGCGGAGCATTCTGCCCACCGCCATTTTTATTACTATTTTGGCATCCTTGTCGGCGGTTCCCTGCCGTGGATTCCGGCGCTCGTCATGGCGTGTTCGCGGGCCGCCCGCGGCATCCGCCACGATCCGCGGCTCGTGTTCCTATGGAGCTGGCTGCTCACGAGTTTTGTCTTCCTCACCTGTGCGCAGTCGAAGCTGCCGTCGTATTTCTTTTTTGTGTTCGTGCCCGTGGCGGTGCTGATCGGGGTGGTATTGGACGATCTTTTGCAAAAGGGATTTCGCAATACAAAGGAACGGGTCGTGGTGCTGGCGCTGGCCGTCCTGCAGATCGGCCTTGGCTGCGCCGCGCCGTTTGTGAAGCAATCGCAGCCGTTTCAAGGCCCGGCGCTCGTGTTTGCTGGCCTCCTCGCGGTTGGGCTCGTGGTGCTCTGGTTTGGCAGGTTTGCCGTATGGATCGGCATCAATGCGACGGCGACCGCTGCGTTGATCATTGGTGCGCTGGTGATCACGCGGGACAAGGTAGATGAATTCAGCTCGGGTCGGGAGGTCGCGAAAAAGATGGTGAAGCTCCGCCAGGGCAATGAACCGATGCTCGCGGGGAACGTACTCGTCCGAGGCGTCCACTTTTACACGCGGCTGCCGATGGTCGTCATCGGCACCCGGGAAAAAGCGTTCAACTGGACGCAGCACGACATCCCCGTGATCGCCGGCGTGGACGGGGTGGGAAAGGCCATCGGATTGCGCGCATTTTTGAAGCAGCACGGCTCGGCGATCTGCACGGTGCGGCGTCGCGACTGGACGCTGTACTGGGAGAAGTTCCGCTTTGAGGATGATGCCACGCCGATCGAGTGGTCGGGCGACAATGTCATCGTGCGCTTCGTGGACAAGTCGGCGAAGTAGTTCCGCAGCGTGGCGACTGTAGGGAGAGTTTGAACTCGCGCGGGCGAGCCAGGCTTGTCTCGTTGAGCCGCCTCGTGCTTTGATCCGTCCCGTGCAGTTTCCGGGGGAGCGCGGGCGTCAGGAATGGGGTGACTTGAGGGCAAAAAAAACTCCCCCAGGCCGTTGTCGACCCGGGGGAGTTGAATTTTCAGGACAAGATCTGTCCTGTGTCCTTAGAACGCGACCTTGAGGCCGCCCTGGAACACGAACTGGTTCTGGTCTACGCGAGCCTGCGCTCCCGTGGGGGAGTTGCCGGCGGCGCTGCT
>BJFP01000487.1 GCA_014189875.1 Verrucomicrobiota bacterium
AAGCTGGTCGCAGTTGCGCCGCGCCTTGAGCGCCTGGTGGTGATTGCCGGGACAAAGGAACGCCCCGTCCGCAATCTCCGTTTCCGTGGCATACGGTTCGAACACGCCGACTTCCCGCTCCCTGCCATCGGCTACAATGAGATTCAGGCGGGGCATTACGGAACAGCGCTGACTGAGCCTACCTACGTCCAACCTGTCGGTATCGAATGCGTTTACGCCGAGGGTTGCCGTTTTGAACGGTGCCGCATTGCCCATCTGAACAGCGCGGGAATCGGTTTCGGGCCGGGCTGCCGTAAGAACGCCGTAATGGGTTGCGCGATCGAGGATATCGGCGGCAACGGGGTGATCGTCGGGTGGCGCGGGAAGGGTAAGTTGCGGGCGGCCAATCAGCCAGGAGGGACACTTGACGCTGATTGGGATGACCCGACCGACGCGCCCGCCAGCAATGAGGTCGCCAATTGCCATATTCAGCGTTGCGGGGCGGACAGCCGGGGCAGTGTCGGGATCTGTGTCGCCTTTTCCACCGATACGCGTGTGGCGCATAACCTCATTCACGACCTGCCCTACACCGGGATCTCCGTCGGCTTCCGCTGGAACACGACGCCGTCGACGCAGGCGCGGTGTGTCGTCGAGTACAACCACATCCACGATGTAATGAAGATGCTCGCCGACGGTGGCGGCATCTACACGTTGGGGCTTCAGCCGGGGACGGTCCTACGCGGGAACCTGATTCATGACGTCTACCGGAGGGCTTGTGCCCAGGGCGCGCCCAACAACGGTTTCTTCGTTGATGAAGGGAGCACGGGATTTCTCTTCGAATCGAACGTCGTCTACAAGACGTCAGGTGAGTCCGTGCGCTTCAACCAGAACTCACGGACGTCGCATAAGTGGACTGTCAATTTCTTCGGCGACAAGGACGCCAAGGCCGAGGAAGCACAGGCAACGATCAACAAGGCAGGCATTGAGAGCGAGGCGGCGGCGCGCGGCGTGCGAACCGTGCCGAAAGGCGTGGGACCATGAGCCGTTTGCAATTGAAGCCAATGAGACGCTCCACTTCTTCTCAAGCCATTCCAATCACATTCGCGTACACACACAAGGGGGATTCCGTCGTGAATTCAGCTTTTCGTTTCCTGTGGGCCGTTCTTGCTTTCTGCACGTTCGCGGCATCGTCCAGCATCCACCGTGCCGGAGCCGAAGACGTCGCCGCCTCCGTTGGCCCGGACGTGGAGAAATACAATATCGTTTGGGATAGCCTCAGCGAAAATTCACCTCTCGGCCTTGGACGCGAGGCACTTTCGGCCCGGTCCCTTCGTGCCCGTTTTTCACATCAATGGCATCCATGTCGGGATACAGCTCTGCCGTGAACTGCTGTTTCCCAACCAGACCCCCTCACTCCCCGACGCCCGTCCCCGTTCTGACCGTTTCCGGTGCGGCGGGCGCGAAAGCAATTTCCTAGCAGCCAGCAGCAGCAACCACTCCATCGCGCCCCCGTATCCTGTAATCGATCATGAACTACTACCTTTGGATTAACGACGCAGAGCAGGGGCCTTACGACATCGAGCAGATTCGGGCCGCAGTCGCCGACGGCACTATCGACACACAAGCCACCGCTCGCACAGAGGACAGCGGCGAATGGAAACCACTCTCCCAAATAGCTCGTCTCAACACCCCGAAGCCATCTGCGCCCACACCCAGAACATCAGCGAAGCCCGCGCCCTCTATTAAAAAATACCTCTTCATCGCACCCGTCCTCAAACACATCTCCGAAGGGCGGCTTTTTAGTCGCGTATTCACAATCGCCATACGCATCTTTGCCGCGCTCATCGCACTTGGCGGCATTGTTGGATGGATTAAGGCGTGGCGGTTGGTCGGCGACCTCCACGGATTCGGAGTTCTCGGCGGCGTCGTATTTCAACTTCTGTTCCTCGTCGCCATTTACATGATCACGCACGTCTTGATCATCCGAGCGTCTGACATTGCACGACTGCCTGTTTCTGAGTTCACCGTCATCCCGATTGTTTCGATATTTTTTCGCACACTCGGCGAAGTTTACGCCTGTCTCATCTCTGCATTGGGAGTTGGTGGCTGCATCTTCCTTTTGTTCGCCGGTGACAACGCCGGTGGCTCCCGCCTTTTTGATCGCGCCATGACGTATATGCCCGGCATAGACATCGTCGGTTATTTGGTATACAGCTTTGATCACGGTGCGGATAGCTCATTCGTTGCAGCCATTCTTTTTCTGCTCAGTTCCGCTCTCAGCGCCTTCTTTGCACTCGTCTTTTTCTATCTGCTCGCCGAGGGAACAGTCGTATTCGTGGATATAGCGCGGAATATCCGCAGTGTTCGTGATGCACTTCAAACACAGCCACCGGCAAAGGACGAAACCCGAAGCGCCTAAGCGCACGGCTGTCACGCTGAATGCTCCGCCGCCTTAGCCCGCTTTGCTAAAGCCCAGTTCATCATGACAAACAATAACATTTGGGAACTAAAGAAACTACTTGAGTGTGCAAGTCACGAAGACCGCACGAATCTCGAACGACTTATCAAGGCGCCCTTTGGCAACAGCCCCGAAAAATTGTGCGACCATTTCCAGTTCCTTCTCCACGGCTTCTTCGGCCAGATCGTCAACGGAGACGACTACAGGAAGTTTGTCACTCGTGTAGCTGACCATCTCCAGATTGACTGGCCTGCGACTCTCCGAGGTCGTCAGTGGCACGAACTACCCCCTGCCGAAATCGAAGATGCAATCGTCGTCACGTCCTTCCAAAGGACGTTCAGTAAACTTTCCGACGAGGAAAAACGCCGTCTTGCCGAGCAACTTGGACAACAAAGCAAT
>BJFP01000488.1 GCA_014189875.1 Verrucomicrobiota bacterium
AAGCCCGTATTGATCGTCGCCGTGCATGCGACCCAGTTACCCTCGGCGTCCGCGGTGGAAAAGTGCGTCGTGTGCTTGCCGAAAATCTCATCGTATGCGCGCTCAGGCATCCCGTGTCCCTCGACGACCGACGCGCGCTCCATGCGGATATTTCCCGCGAGCACCTTCGCGTAATCCGCGCCCACGAGGCCGCGCGGCACTTTTGCAAATGCCGGGTCGCCCAGCCAGAATGCGCGGTCGGCGAATGCGAGCTTCATCGCCTCGGTGGTGAAATGCACAAAGTCCGCGCTGCCAGCACCCATCGCTTTCACGTCGCGAGTTGCGAGAATGTTCAGCAGTTGCGCGACATGCACGCCGCCGGAACTCGGCGGGGGAAAGCTCGCGATGCGGTGCCCGCGATACTCCGTGAACACCGGCTCGCGCAGCTCGATGCGGTAGTCGCGGAAATCCTGCTCCGTCAAAATCCCGCCGTTCGCCTTCATCCAAGCGCCCGCGGATTTTGCGAATTCCCCCTCGTAAAACCACCGCGTCCCCTGCTCCGCGATCGCGCGATAGCTGCGCGCGAGATCCGGCTGCTTCAGCGTCGCGCCCTCGAGCAAAGGCGTGCCGTCCGCATTCAAGAATACCGCGCGCGACGGGGGAAACTTCGCGAGATTTTCCGCCGCGCCCTTCAGCTTCCGCGCGTACACGGCGTCAACCACGAAGCCTTTTTCCGCCACCTCAGCGGCAGCTTTCAGATGCTCGCCGAACGGACGCTTTCCAAAATTGCGGACCGCGTGCTCATACGCCGCGAGCGCTCCGGGCGTTGCCGCTGCGAGCGCGCCCGTCTGGCTGAGCGCCGCATCCGCCTTTCCGTCGCGGAGATACATGTCGCGGGTGGCAGCGCGTGGCGCGGTTTCGCGTCCGTCAATCGCGATGAAGCGCCCATCCGCAAGCCGGATCAGCATGAAGCACCCGCCGCCGATTCCCGAGTTGTGCCCGTCCACCACGCCGAGCGTGAGAGCGGCCGCGACCGCGGCATCAATCGCATTGCCGCCATGCCGCATCGCATCCACGCCCGCGCGCGTGGCGAGCGGCTGCACCGTGGCGACCATTCCGTGCTCGGCGGTTGCGGCGGGCGCGATGTTCATCGTGGCGGACATTGCGAGTAGCGCGGTTGCGAGGAGGCGTCGTTGCACATGCATGGCTGAGGCCCGCGATGCGAGCACCGCGGCCCGCCCGCTCCAATCCAAATCGCGCACCGGTGCACGCGCAGGATCAGTCCTCCGCGGCAGGCGTCGCGACGATTTCCGCCGTCGCCGCGAGCCTCGCCGCGTGCGCGCGCTTGCGCCGCGTCTTCGCGAGGACGAGCCCGAGATACGCGACGAATGCGATATTAATCACGAGCAGCGACACCTTCAGCACCGTCACACCGAGCGCGATGGCGTAGATTTCAAAAGGGATGTAGATCGCCGCGGCCACGAGCGCGATCCATTCGGCCCAGCGCCGCGCGAGCCACAGCCCATATGCCTCGAAGAACCGGAGCGTGGCATACGCGATGGCAAGCATCGTCCAGATGCCGAGTGCGAACTTCTCAGGATTCGCGAGCATCTCGGTGATGAGATGCGGCGCGCGCGCGGAATCATCGAGGTGGAACGTCACCACGACCCCCTGGATGATCGGATTCTGCCGATGCCCGGCGTGCCCGAAGAGGAGCAGCGCGCTCACCACGGCGAGGACACCCTTCACTGCTTCGAGCACGGCGATCAGCCGCAGGCCGAGGGTGGGTTTGTCGGGTTCGATCACCATGATGACACGCTTCTCATAATTGGTGGAGTTTCACGAGTCCGGTGCGGCCACGAAGTTGGAAAAAATCGCGCGCTGGAATTCAGGGATTCAAAATCCCCGCGTCCCTCGGTGCGTCACTCCGCCTTTTTCGCACGCCGGAAAAACGGCTTCGCCACATGCGCGTAGTGATCCGGCGCGATCTCGTGCGCTGTCTTGAAATGCACCTTCCCCACCCGGCGCAGCACGTCCGGCCCGAGCTTCGCCACGAGTTCCCTGCCGATGATTTTCACTCGCGGATCCGAAGAGCCGCGAGGCAGATCCACGCCCATGTCGCGGCTTGTGTCGCGCATCCAGTTGATGAACCGCTCGCGCGCAATGATGGACGCCGCGGCCACCGCCACATCGCTCTCCGCCTTCGTCCGCGCGTCGAGCTGGATGTGCTTCCCCTTCTCGGAGAACGCCCGCTTGATCAGTGAAGCACTCGCGAACTTGTCGCTCAGCGCACGCGGGCAGTCGGGCCGGAGATCGAGCAGGTTCTCGATCACCTTCGCGTGGCCCCATCCGAGCATCTTGTTGAGGTTGCCGAATTTTTTGTAGAGCTCGTTGTACTTCTCCGGCCCGAGCGTGATGCTCGTCACGAAGACCCCGTCCGTCTCCCGGATTTTCTTCGCAAGTTCGCGGATGCGGAGGTCGCTGCCGATGCGCTTGCTGTCCGTCACGCCCGCCTCCATCAGCGTGCGAGTGTTCGTCTCGTCCGTGTATGCGCCCGCGATCACGAGCGGACCGAAAAAGTCGCCCTTCCCGCTCTCATCCACGCCGAAGTGCGGCGTGAACATCTCCGGATTATGGACCTCCTCGTAGCCGAGCTTCGCCTCGCCGAGCACCTCCGGCTCGAGCGTGAACTGCACGAACTCCTGCGTCCCCCGCCCCTGCACCACGCACTTCGGCCCCTTCTCGTACACCGCGACCGTCAGCCGGTCCTTCTGCGCAAAATAAAGCGTGTAAGGCCGCTCCTCAAATTTCCACCCGCGCTCCGCGAGCAGCGCGCGCAGCTTCACCGCCTG
>BJFP01000489.1 GCA_014189875.1 Verrucomicrobiota bacterium
GCTCACGGTCGAGCAGGCGACGGAAATCGTTGCCGGCAAAAGCGCGGTATCGCTCGACGGTGTTACCGAACTGGGCGTGGACGTGGCGCAGGTCCTCAGTCAGTACGGCAAGGGCGATCTCCGGCTCTATCGCGTACAGACCATCAGACCCCTCACTCCCCGACGCCCGTCCGCGTTCCGACCGTTTCCGGTGCGGCGGGCGCGAAAGCAATTTCCTGCAGCCGGTTAAGGCGCGGATGGTCGGCGGGTTATCTTCTTGTCACCCTGCTCCATGACCCTCCGCCACATTCTCTTCTCTGCGTTTGCTGTTTCCACCACCGCGATGCTCTGTGCGGTGCCCGATGCGCCGGATGCGAACGAACCTCAGAACGATTCCAAGGACACGCCGCGCGTGACGAATGTGCGGCCGCTGGTGAAATGGACATTCGACGCGGACGAACCGGGAACTTGGACGGGGAAGAAGGCCATCGAGCCGCAGGGGCCGCAGAAGCCGGTGCATCCGACTTTTCCAGTTGGGAACAAGGCGGCTTCATTCTCCGGGAAGGACACATTCATCACGGTGAAGGAGAGCGATGTTCCGGGAGTGAATCTGCGCTTCGGGCTCGGCGATGCGATCACCATCGAGGCGTGGGTGAATGTCGAGGACATCAAGGAAGCCAGTTACTGCTACCTCATTGGCAAGGGGCGCAATAAGAACAAGGCGTTCGAGGCGGAGAATCAGAACTGGGCGCTGCGTCTCCGGTGCGAGAATGGAACGGCGCGGCCATCGTTTCTCTTCCGCACGGCGTCGGGGAAAGTGGATGGGCAGAAGGACTATCATCGCTGGGTTGGCGACGAGGGCTTCGGGCCGAGTTCGGGATGGCATCACGTCGCGGTGACTTTCAAATTTGGCGATGGCGAGAGTCTGCGCGGCTACGTGGATGGCAGGGAAGTGAAGGGCAACTGGGACATGGGCGGGAAGTCGGACCTCGCTCCGGTGAATGATGCGGACGATGTGCTGATCGGCACGGGCAACGGCGGCGGCGCGGGCAATTCGCTGAATGGTTGGCTCGATGAAGTCGCCGTGTATCGCGAGGTGCTGCCGGAGGCGCTCTTTGCGCAGCGCTATCAATTCGTGCCGCCGCCGCCGCCCGTGGACCCGGCGAACCTGCCTGCGGGAAAAGTGCTCGTGCAGATCTGCGAGGAGGGCGTTCCGCCGAAGAATGCGTGGCCGGCGAGTCCGCCGCAGGCGACGGAGACTTTCACCGAGGAGGCGTTCGGCCTGGCCGAAGTGCCGCACAAATATGTGGACACCGGTGTGCGCGCGGATCGACCGATTCCGTACGTGCTGCGCGCGGCGGCAAAGGTGACGCTGCCCGCAGGGAAGCACCGGTTGCTGCTGCGCGGGCGTGGTTCGGCGCATCTGAATGTGGACGGGAAGCAGGTGCTCAATACGCCTTTTCCCAAGCCCGATCCCGGCGGGCACGGCTATGTGAAGGAGCAGGAGAGTTACCTGGATCTCGGTCCGGATTTTCGCTTTGCGCCGCCGGGGAATCAGGAGGCGTGGTGCGAGTTTGAATCGAAGGGCGGCGAGCACATTTTCATTCTCGAAACGATGGTCGGTGGAGTGGTCGGGAGCAAAGGGCGGCGCCGACCGGAATTGGGAGAGCTGGTCGTGGCGTGGTCGCGGCAGGGGAGCGACGTGTGGGAATTGCTCACGCCCGGCGGAAGCACGCTGCCGTACACGGATGCCGCGTGGCCCGGATACGAAGCGGCGCAGCGGGCGCGGGTCGATGTGCTGGACGCGGCGAACCGTGCGAAGCAGCGCGCGCAACATGCGGCTTATTGGGACGGTCGTCGCAAGGCGGCGCAGCAGTGGCTCGCGAGCACGCCCGAGGTGAAAGTGCCGGAGCCGGTGAAGGGCTATCCCGAAGGCAATAAGACCGATCGTTTTCTCGCCGTGAAAATGGCGGCGGTCGCTGCGCAGAACGACGCTTCGCACAAGGGCACGGTCGATTTTTTCCGCGACGTGCTGCCGATTCTGGAGACGAAATGCTTCGACTGTCACAAGGGCGCGAAGGCCAAGGGCGGACTGAAACTCGATTTGCTCGCAGATGCGCTGAAGGGTGGCGAGTCAGGTGATCCCGCGATCGTTCCCGGCAAGCCGGAGAAGAGCGCCTTGCTCGCACGCGTGACTTCGGACGATGTGGAAGAGGTGATGCCGCCCAAGGGTGGGCCGCTGCCGAAGGAGCAGATCGCGACGCTCACGAAATGGATCGCCGAGGGCGCGAACTGGCCGGAGTTCAAGGCCGATAACATGACGGTGACCGCGCTGACGGATGATCTCGCCTTTCTCCGCCGCGTGACGCTCGACACCGTGGGCGTGGTGCCGACGCTCGCGGAGATCGGGGAGTTCACGAAGGACACGGGCGCGGACAAGCGCGCGAAGGTCATCGATCGTCTGCTGACGGATCCGCGCTGGGCCGATCACTGGATCGGCTACTGGCAGGACGTGCTCGCGGAGAACCCGAACATGCTCAACCCGACGCTGAACAACACGGGGCCGTTCCGCTGGTGGATTTACGAGTCGCTGCTCGATAACAAGCCGATGGATCTTGTCGTCACGGAGCTGCTGCGGATGAAGGGCAGCGAGCGCCTCGGCGGTCCGGCGGGCTTCTCGGTGGCGTCGCAGAACGATGTGCCGATGGCCGCGAAGGGCACCATCGTGAGTACGGCGTTCCTCGGCGTGGAGATGAAGTGCGCGCGCTGTCATGATTCGCCGACGGGCAAGAGCACGCAGGAGGATCTGTTTTCGCTCGCCGCGATGCTGAACATGAAGCCCGTCG
>BJFP01000490.1 GCA_014189875.1 Verrucomicrobiota bacterium
GAGGCCGCATTCTGCCAGTGTATCGCTGCGATGCAGAACAACCATGCACGTCAACGAACATCCACGGACGTGGTCTTAGTTTTTGGTCTTAGTTTGCTGTTTCGACAGTCTAAAAACGTCGCAACTATCTCATCTTCAATAGTCCCCGTAGTTCAACGGATAGAACGCTGGTTTCCTAGTTTTTCGGGGCGTTTTCGCCCAAATCCTCCTGAGGCCTGCACAGTCTCCGAACCCGCATGGATGCTTGGTTTGCGGGTGATCCGACTTTTTCCTGAGTCCGCTGAAATCCTCCAAAACATTTGGCATTGCGGTTACTTTTTCGGGTTACTCTGAGAGCCGCGGTTTCCCGTGCGCATGCTCTTTCCATGCTGAAAAATCCCATGCGCATAGAGCGTCTCGTTTACACCGTCTTCAGGACATTTTCGCCCAAATTCGCCGGAGTCCGCAGAAGTCTTCAAACCAGCATGGATTCTTGATCGTAGGGCGATTGACTCTCCGCGTGAGTCCGCCGGAATTCGCCCAAATTCGACCCGGCGGTATCACTACGGTGGTTTTGAGTCGCGGTGATTCCGCAGTGAAGCCCTACCCCTTTCTTCACCGCAAAGACATCGGACCTTCTCGTCCTGTGCTGCAAGACCTGTTGACACTCGCCCACGCCGTAGCACTTCGAGCACGCAGCGGGACAATTGCATGGGAGGCGGCAGCTCGTTTGCCTTGCACCAACGAGGATTGAAGGTTGCAGCGTTATTGCTGCATTCCGTTCACAAGATTGTTACAGACCTCCGCTTGACCCATTGCCGTGGAGTCCAAGACGGTGGGCGCCGATGAAAGAAGCGACGCGAAACTCACGGCGGTTGTTGAAGCAGTTGCTGGAATTGCGCTCTTACGTTGTTCCGGACGCGGAGCGATTGCTCCAGCGCTGGCACCCGTCGGTTACCGGCACGTCATTCGCAGTGAGTGCGGCAAATCTCGCGGCGTATCTCGCGTTTCGCCGGCGGGACTTGCGGCATGTCCAGTCCGCCCTGAGCGCACTCGGTGTCTCTTCCCTCGGCAGATGCGAAGCCCGCGTCATGGCGACTCTCGATGCGGTGATTGCCACGCTGGCGGCGATTGCCGGAGAACGGACGCGGGCGCTGCCTGCGCGTCCTTCCCGGCACCGTTTTAGCTCGGGAGCGCAGGCATTGAAGCAGCGCGTTGACGGACTGCTTGGGCCCGCGCAGGGACGGAGTGTCCGGATCATGGTGACGCTGCCGGCATCGGCAGCCACGGATCGCGTGTGGGTGCGCAAACTGATCGCGGCCGGAACCGATTGCGTGAGGATCAACTGCGGTCACGACACCCCGGCGGTCTGGGCGCGGATGATTCGCAATGTGCGCATGGCCGCGCGCGCCGCGGGCCGTCAGTGCCGCGTGGTGATGGATCTCTGCGGGCCGCGGGCAAGGATTGAATCCGTCCTGCCCGAAGGTGAGGGCGTGCGCGTGAAATGTGGCGATCGCATCCTGCTGACCAAGAATCGGCCCGTGAGAAAGGCGGGCTTCCCTTTGCAGGCACGGTGCCCGATCGGGGAGGTATTCGATGGGTTGAAACCGGGCGCGCCCTTGTGGATCAACGAGGGACGAATCGGAGCTGTAGTGGAGAAGACCATCCGGGAGGGGCTGGTGATCCGGGTCACCGAGGCGCGGGAAAAGGGGGAGAAGTTTCGCTCGGAGATGGCGCTGAATTTTCCGCAGGCCGATCTGAATATCTCGCCACTCACCGCGCAGGATCTCGAGGATCTCGACTTCATCGTGCAGCACGCGGATTTCATCGGGTACTCGTTCGTCCAGACTCCGGAGGAAATCAGCCTGTTGCTGGGCGAACTCGATGTGCGCCGCGCGCGGTTCAAACGGAAGGACAAGCTCGGCCTCATCGCAAAGATCGAGACGGCCAAGGCGGTTCGCAATCTTCCGGAGATGATCGTGCGGGCCGCGGCGCGGGGTCCGTTCGGGGTGATGATCGCCCGTGGCGATCTTGCCATTGAAGTCGGATTCCAGCGCACCGCGGAATTGCAGGAGGAAATCATGTGGATCTGCGAAGCCGCGCAGGTTCCGGTGATCTGGGCGACGCAGGTGCTGGAATCTTTCGCCAAGAAGGGACTGCCCACGCGGGCGGAACTCACCGACGCGGTGATGTCGGCCCGGGCCGAATGCGTGATGCTCAACAAGGGCCCGTTCATTATCGAAGCGCTCGGCATTCTCGATGGAGTCCTGCAGCAGACGGGCGCGCATCACGCGAAGAAGGCGTCGCAGCTCCGCGCGCTGCGTTCGTGGGAGCACCTTTTCAGGGAATGATCTCCCGGCGCAATTCGCGGTCACGGTTTCGCAAGCGAAGTGCGGAAGGATGCCGCGGTCTTTGCCATTATCGCAGCCGTAGGGAGACAAACAGGGACACTATGAATCAATGCGACATATCGCCCAAGGCGGAGGACGAGCATGAAATGGCTTACTGATTTCGCCGCGTCGCAGCCGGTCGCCTATGCAGTCCTGATTCTCGCGGGAGTCGCGATTTCTGGGCTGGCGATCGGCCAGATCAGAGTCCGCGGGATCCGACTCGGTGTGGCCGGGGTGCTGTTCGCAGGGATTTTTTTCGGGCATTACCAGCTTACGTTGCCCGCCGAGACGCTCGGTTTCGTCCGGGATTTCGGACTGATTCTTTTTGTTTACACGATCGGCATCCAAGTCGGACCGGGCTTTGTGACTTCGCTCCGCCGGCAGGGGCTTCCTCTGAACCTGCTGGCGGTCGGCATCGTCCTGTTCGGGGCGATTCTGACCAT
>BJFP01000491.1 GCA_014189875.1 Verrucomicrobiota bacterium
AAGGCCTGCTCGACCAGCCGCTCGTGGATGCCCTCGTGAAATCCGCGCGCGCCGCGCGCAAAATCGTCACCGTGGACCCGAAGCCCACGAACCCGATCCGCTGGCACGACGTGACGTGCGTGACGCCAAATCGCGGCGAGGCATTCCGCTTCGCCGGACGCAAGGAGACTGAGCCCGCCGACACGGTGCTCGAAGATTCCGCACTGCTCGAAGTCGGCGCGCTCCTGCTGGAGAAATGGCGCTGCGATCACCTGCTCATCACGCTCAGCGAACACGGCATGATCCTCTTCGACCCCGCCGAGCCGCCGCACCACATCCCCACGCGCGCGCAGGAGGTCATTGATGTCTCCGGCGCAGGCGACACCGCCATCGCCGTCTTCACCACCGCGCTCGCCGGTGGCGCGACCCCACGCGAAGCCGCCGAGATCGCAAACCACGCCAGCGGCATCGTCGTGGCGAAGACCGGCACCGCCGTCACCTCGCGCGAGGAACTGCTGGCGAGTTTTGCGGAGTAGCGCATCACCAAATGCGCGTCACACCGTAGGCGTCGAACGCCGAATCGCTACCGACGACAGCGATTCCTTCTGCGAGCGCCTGCGCGATGAGCAGCCGGTCAAATGGATCGCGGTGATGTAAGGGCAGCGAATGATAGCGGTGCAGGTGCGCCGGTTGAATCGGCATGATCGAAAAACCCAGAGATTCCAACGCGCCGGGAAAAAGCACGTCGAACGGCTTCGGCAAATCCAGTTTCCCGAGCTGCGACTTGATGGCCATTTCCCATCCGCTTCCGATGCTCACCCACCGCTCGTTCTCCGGCTCCTCGATGGCCAGACGCGCCGCAGCACTCAGTCTGGGATCGTCGTCGAGAAACCAGATGAGCGAGTGCGTATCGAGCAGCAGCTTCATTCCATGTAGTCCCGGAAATCCTCCAGCGGAGCATCAAAGTCCGGGGCCATCCGGAATCCTTTCAGGCATCCCGCTTTCGGAGCCTTGGATTTTGCGGGCGCATGCTCATCCTCAATGTGCAGCACCGCCCGGTGCGGCCCCGGCTTGATCGATGGCGGGAGCTTGAGCACGGCGTGACCCTCGGCATTCACGACAAGTGTTTCCCGGATGGTAATCATGCCCGAGAAGATGCCAGAACTCCTGCGCCCGGCAAGCGCCTCATCGCATCGTGCGGGAAATGCCTGCCGATAATCATTCGGACTCTTGCTCCATGACCGTTGTTCCAGTCGTCCGGCAGGCCAGCAAAGCAGCCCCCCACTTCAGCATGCCAGGGCGTCCGATGACCGCTCGCGGGCGAATCCGCATCCGCGCACGGCGGAACGCGCCGATCCTCGCGCATCCCGGTGTGGACCGCAAGGTTTCCATGCCATCCGAGGAAGCGCACCCGCTCCGAACTCGCAGCCCAGCCGTGCAAACGGCTCGACACCCCGGCCCCCTCCCGCTATCCGACCGGAATGCCAGCGGCCCGCCCTCATTTCCCCTGTCCCACCGGGAAGCACTCACCCCACCCCGCCCAGCTACACGGCTGGCGAAAATCCCCAGTCCTATAGCGGGGAGTTAGGCCCGAGACAATGAATGCAAAACAGAAGCTGTTTTGGTTGGGAATCGGCTGCATCGCAATAGTCGCATTTGGCATCGCTGCATACGTTCTGCAGACTCGCGGCGCTTCCAACGATCTCGGCCTGACCCGATCTGATTTAGCAATCGGAGGGCTCCCGGATGTTGAAGCGCTCCGTGCAAAAACAAAAGCAGTTGCGGATGCTTATTTGGGCCAACACGAGGCCGAGTTAAAGGAGCTTTGCGGCGGGCAGTTTCAGTTGACTTCAGATTATTCATTATCGCCCAAGATACGTGCGCTCGGCTACCGATCCTCGTTCTATTACTACTGTTGGGACATCTATCTACCGTATTCCCTCCAACCCAATTCCGGCAGCGCATACACTGTGGCAGTTCAACTTTCAGATGGAACGAAAGGGAACACGCGTGACCCAGACAAGTTTCGAGTTCTGCGAGCGATCATGATAGATCAGAAAGACCTGAGCACAAGGACACTTAAATGAATATCCAACGGCCTAAGCGCCGCAGCTTGGGGTCGTTTGGCGATGCTCGCGCATCCCGAGTAATGAAAACCAAACAAGTCAGCCCGAACTTCACACCTGATGAGTAGCGACAGCTTCCACCTCGTCACCGAGTATCCCGTCATTCATTACCAGTGCGGCGTTCGTGCAGGCGACCGCGTTCGTCTTCGCCACGACATCATTGTGCGCGAGCATGACGGCACGCCGAACGGCACTGTTCATCGTGCGGGCGAGGTCTGGACGGTTCTTCCCGGCAGCATTGACGAGCCGCCTATCGTCTGGTTGCGCCAGCCAGATGGCGAGTCCCACACTTGGAGCGACGACTCTGATTTCCTCGCAGCTTTTGAGCTATTGCCGCTCTCAGAGTCCGACGCCTCACGAACCCATCCCAAATGACCGCAACGCCGAACCATGCGCTAAGAGTAGGCGGTCTTGTTCCTGCTTCCCGATGAAGACCAATGACTCAACCGCAACGCCCCCTAGGCGCTCAGCAAACTAGTCCCGCGGTGACGGTCTAGCCACCAATCACCAGTCACGAGTCATTTTTCCCGCCCCGGCCCCTACCCCGCGAACTGCATCTCCGCGAGCCGCCGATACGTGCCGCCGGGGCGCTGGATGAGTTCGTCGTGCGTGCCGGATTCGGTGACGCGGCCGGCTTCGAGGACGCAGATGCGGTCGCACTTGCGCACGGTGGCGAGGCGGTGCGCGATGATGAATGAGGTACGG
>BJFP01000492.1 GCA_014189875.1 Verrucomicrobiota bacterium
GCGTGAGTGGAAAGCCTTTGATGCGGCATTCGGAATGGCGGCTGTCCCTCGTTAGAAGTTAAACGTTTAGCGTTGGACGTTAAACGTTGAGCCCCGCGCAGCGGCCTCACGGTTTCGGGATGCGCATCCTCATTCACACCGCGCCTGCGGCGGGCCAACCGTTCAACATTTGACGTCCAACGCTTAACTTTTGAACGGCAGAAATTCGCACACGGCTTGCCCCTTCACACGCGAACCGCCAACGTCCGCCGCTTCATGCCCTCGCTCACGCTTTTCCAATGGACGCTCTGCATCATCGCTGGCCTCGGCGTGGGAGTGGCGAAGAGCGGCTTCGCGGGCGTGTCGCTGATCCACGTCCTTGTGATGGCGCACATTTTCGGCGACCTCGACTCCACCGGCGTCGTGCTGCCCATGTTGTGCGTCGGCGATGTTTTCGCAGTGATCGCATTCAAACGCCACGCTGTGTGGCGGCACGTGGGACGCACGCTGCCCGTCGCATGTATCGGCGTCGTCATCGGCATGTGGCTGATGGGGATCGTGCCGAAGGGCGCTTACAAGCCGTTCATCGGCTGGACGGTGCTCGTGCTCGTGCTCGTGCAAGTCTGGCGCATGTGGAAGCCCGCGATGTTCGAGCATGTGCCGCATTCGCTGCCGTTCGCCGCGACGATGGGCCTGCTCGCGGGAATCACCACGATGATGGCAAATGCTGCCGGCCCCGTGATGGGGCTCTACTTCCTCTCGGTCGGTCTGCCGAAATATCAGTTCGCCGGCACGAGCGCGTGGTTCTTCCTGCTGATCAATTTTTACAAGATCCCCTTCAGCATCCATCTCGGCCTCATCCACAGCGACACGCTGCTCTTCAATCTCGCGCTCGCGCCCACGATCCTCGCCGGCCTTTTCATGGGCCGCTGGCTGCTTGCGCACGTCTCGCAGAAGCTTTTCGACGGCCTCATCCTCGCCTTCGCAGCCGTCGTCGCGCTGTGGCGCATCGGGCTTTTTTGAAAGTCAGCCGGTGAGTTGAGGCTTGGCATCGCGGTGGCTTGCTCCCAGGAATCTTGCAGCCCGCCGCCCGGTGAATCCTCGGGTTTCGCTGATGGCTAAGCGCATTTTGATCATGCGTATCATCGTTTGCGCGCCGCTGGAAATGTGGTGCCGACAATCTGTCGGCACGTCTCGCCCCGGCATGTGACAGGCGGATGCGAATACCGCTTGCTCCGCGCCATCCCACCACCTGCGCCCGTCCTTCCAGCCGACAGGATTATCAGCTCTACGATCGTCGCAAAAACCCACGCGGGAAATTTTCCCCGCGCGAAAACCTAAGCTTCATGCCAATTGCGCATCACTTCACAGCCCCGCTCATTCTCAAACCAAACACACTCCAAACATGACAAACGTAACCCGCCGCCAGTTCCTCAAAAACTCCGCCCTCGCAGCCGCTGCCGCCAGCCTGAACCCGTTTTCCCTCACCCGCGCCGCCGGCAAGGAAATCCCGATCGGCGTCCAGCTTTACTCGGTGCGCGGCGACTGCGCGAAGGACTTCGATGCTGCGCTCGCACAGATCGCGAAGATGGGATTCAAGGGCATCGAGTTTGCCGGGTATCACAAATACGGCGGCAAGGCGAAGGAACTCCGGCGGAAGCTGGACGATCTCGGACTGAAAGGAATCAGCACGCACATCGGCACCGGAACGCTCCGCGGCGATGCGCTGAAGGGGACGATCGAGTTCCACCAGATCATCGGCTGCAAGTTCCTCATCGTGCCCCACGACGGCGCCTTCACCGATCCGGAAAAGAGCAAGGAGCTGGCTGAGACTTTCAACAAGACCGCCGAAGTCCTCAAGCCCCTCGGGATGGCTTGCGGCTATCATAATCACATGAAGGAATTCACGAAGGTCGGCGACAAGACCTACTATGATCTCTTTGCCGAACGCACGACAGCAGACGTGGTGCTGGAGCAGGACTGCGGCTGGAGCGCCGCGGCTGGATTGCAGCCTGCCGACCTGATGAAGAAGTTCCCCGGACGCACAAAGCTCGTGCATTTCAAGCCGACCGTGATTGGCGGCGACAAGACTAAGAAGGCCATCTTCGGCGAAGATTCGGTGGACTGGGTATCCACGCTTGCGGCATGCCGCACCGTCGGCGGCACGGAATGGCTGCTGATCGAGCAGGAAGTCTATCCCGACGGCAAGTCACCGATGGAATGCACCGAACTGTCCCTCGCCGGCCTGAAGAAGATCCTCTGATGGAATCCCGCTCCCAACTTTTTCCAATCTGAAACGCATGACTAACCACCGTAACTCCCCCATCCTCACACTTAGCCTCGCTGCATGCCTCATCTCCGCAGCAGCACCGCTTGCTTTCGCCGATGTCACGCTGCCCGCCATCTTTGGCGATCACATGGTGCTTCAACGCGAACAGAAGGTCCCCGTCTGGGGCTTCGCGTCCGACGGGGAAAAGGTGACGGTTTCATTCGCCGGCCAGAATGCGGAGACCGTGGCGAAGGACGGCAAGTGGGCCGTGTCGCTCACGCCGCTGAAGGCCAGCAGCACGGGCACCAAGCTCACCGTCACGGGGAATAACAAGGTCGAGCTAAACGATGTGTTAGTCGGCGAAGTCTGGTTCTGCTCCGGGCAATCGAATATGGAGTGGACCGTTGCTGCATCGAAGGACAAGGACAAGGAAATCGCCGCGTCGAACAATCCGCGCATCCGGCACTTCAAGGTGCCCCATGTGACCTCCAACAAGCCGGAGACCGAAGTGAAGACCGTGGGCGGATGGCAGGCAGCAACGCCGGCGACCACCGGGAAC
>BJFP01000493.1 GCA_014189875.1 Verrucomicrobiota bacterium
CATCTCCGCCATCTTCAAGCTCTGGCACGACGGAAACTGCGGTCTTTTTGCGATCGTCTTCGGATTCTCCATCGTGTTTCCCATCGCCAAGCTCCTGGCGAACACCGTCCTCGTCCTCTCCACTTTCCGCCCAAACATGGACGCCGGGCATCATCCCCGCATCGCCGCGTGGCTCGGCTATCTCGGCAAATGGTCCATGATCGAGGTTTTCATGGCCGCCCTGCTCTGTGTGGTGGTGAAGATGGGAGACCTCGTTCGCGTTCAGATTGAAGCGGGTCTTTACGTTTTTTGCGCCGCCGTGCTGACCAGCATTATTTGCGCATCAGCCACGAGACAATGCTGCATCAGGAATCATCCAGATTCTGGAGCAAAAACGCAGTAGCTGCGATTCGCGCGCAGGTTATTCCATTCCACGCGCTGCGCGTAATCGAGATCCCGGCGATGAATCTGAACTCTGAGGTTTGAAGGTGCCGCATCACGCCAAGAGCGTTGATTCGGACTCCAAGGCGAGGCTCGGGACTCGAGACGCCGCAATCACAACGGGACGGTCGGCACCAAAAGCGACGCTCACGCGGCGATCAGGTGCTTCGATGAGCAAGTGATCGATTTCATGGTAGCGGCGCTCTGGAATTCCGAGGGATGCGAGGTGCGATTTCCAACTGCCACCGCTCGTTCGCACGGGCCGTCCGATTTCCGAATCCCGATGCACGATCAGGACGCGCCCCGCACTGGCAGCGCGTTCGCCAGCGGCAAGTCCGGCAGGACCGCCACCGGCAATCAGGACATCAAGATCGGTATGCACAGAGCGGATGTAGGGAGTGACTGGTTCACATGTCGAGCGGGAGCGCATCCGATTTCACACTTGCTGTGCCCGGCGCAAGATCGCAGCGTTCAAACTATGAAGGTAATTCTTTCATGCCTTTGCGCTGTCCTGACTCTGGCTGCCTTCGCGGACGACGCACCGATGAGTCCGAGGCCCGCGATTCCGAAATTGCGCACCACAGACAATGTGTGTTTCACCAACGTCGTTGTCACAGCAGTATCGGCAGATCTCATCTCCATTCAGCACGACGAAGGGGCTGCCCGAATTCCGATCGCGCGATTCGACGACGGCAATCTTGATCTCCTTATTCCTGAGCGTGTTTCACGGAGGCACCTGGCTTCGGCTGAGGCGACCGCGCGAAGGCAGCGTGAGGAGCAGGTCGCGAAGACGAGCGGTCGCATCCGGGCTTCGGAACGAGGAGGCCCAACGGGATGCGGAAGGACGCAGGCGGGCAGACTCCGAAGCGAAGGCGAAGGAGGTCCTGGCGCGTGATAACGCAGAGACGATTCAGCCAATCGACCGAGCTGCGCAGCCTAGCACCGAAAACTCGGGTTCGATCCAGAGCAGCCGTTCTACGCCAAGCTTCTCCGGTCTAATATCGTTTATTGGCAAGATCCTTGGCATAATTGCTTTGGTATGCATTGTTGCCGGTCTTTGCTGGGCGATTGCAAACTGGAAACTGCTCAAAGACATCTATGATATATTTGAGGTTCTGCGGAAACTCTTTTTCGGGTAATCACGTTTTTCCAACGTAGAATCGATAGTGAATTCGTGGGCTGTGGCAGGAATTTGCTTTCGCGCCCGCCCGCGTTCTGACCGTTTCCGGTGCGGCGGGCGCGAAAGCAATTTCCGGGAAGTTTACTCAGCCGCTATGGGATGACTGTGAAATATCTTCGCTGAGAAAAACGATGCGGTGCTTGAGGAGAGCGGTGGTGTCCATGCGATACCGAAGTAGGCGAGAGTCTGAAAGGAAAGCGCCCGGCCTTGCAACACTAGACGGAGATGCCGTAGCGTCCCGCCCCTACGCATGAACTCCATCATCGAAAACTCCATAGGCGGGCTCATCAGCGCCCTCGTCTGCACGGGTATCCTGCGCATCGAGGTCGCCGAACCCGCGAAGACGTATACGGGCCACAGCTGGCGTGATCTGCTGGCGGTGCGCCCCGACTACATCGAGGGGGAAATCGACCTCATGCGCCGGCGCAGCAATCCATTCGGCGAAGTCGCCGGTTCGCTTGCCGTCCTGCGGGGTGAACAGCATGTCGTCGCCGACTGGTTGATCCTCGGCGAATGCAAGTTCGACCGCCGGGCGAAGAGGACGCCCCTAATGATCCGCGGGAGTTCAAACTTGCCTTGCGAATACGCTAAAGCGTGAACTCCCACGATGAAACGAACAGCAGTTCTCAACGTCGTCGGTCTCAGCGAGTCGCTGATTGGCGAGCACACCCCAACTATCAAAGCGTTTCGCCAGCGGCACCAGTTTGCCCACATCGCTCCGGCGTTCCCGGCCGTCACCTGCACCGCTCAGAGTGATTACCTGACCGGCACCCGCGCCAGTGACCACGGCATCGTGGCCAACGGTTGGTACAACCGGGAGCAGGCAGAGGTGCAATTCTGGAAACAGTCCGACCACCTCGTGCAGCGGCCGAAAATTTGGCAGGAATTGAAGGCGCTCGATTCCTCCTTTACCTGCGCCAAACTGTTCTGGTGGTACAATATGTATTCTGGGACCGACTGGTCGATCACGCCGCGCCCGATGTATCCGGCGGACGGTCGCAAGGTGTTCGACATTTACACCTTCCCCTCGGACCTCCGTACCGAGATTAAGAAAACCCTTGGCGAATTTCCTTTCCCCGGTTTCTGGGGGCCGGCGGCGGGCGTGGCCACGCCGCAGGGAACGCGCGACTGCGTGACTCGCTGGATTGCAGAGTCGGCGAAATGGGTGGAACAGCGCCACAGCCCCACGCTCA
>BJFP01000494.1 GCA_014189875.1 Verrucomicrobiota bacterium
CTGGGGACGGTGGATGCGCTGCGGGTGAGGCGGCCTGCGACGGTGCGCGAAGCGTTGAGCGTGGATGAGGTGCGTGCATTGCTTTCCGCGATGCCGGAGGTGGCGGATGCGACGGCGTGCCTCGTCGGCCGCCTGCTTTACGGCTGCGGGCTGAGGGTGAGCGAGCCGCTGGAATTGCGAATCAAGGATGTGGATCTCGACGGGGCGCGGCTCACCATCCGTTCGGCGAAGGGGAACAAGGATCGTGTGGTGCCGCTGCCGCAATGCGTACTGGGCGAGATGGAGGCTCAACTCCGGGTGGCGCGCGCCGTTTTGAAAAGCGATGCCGAGTCCGGCCTGCCGGTGGCGATGCCGACGCTGCTGGCGGCGAAGTATCCCAAGGCGGCGATGCAGGAGCCGTGGGCGTGGGTTTTCCCGGCCCACGCGCCGTCCAGGCATCCGCGCACGGGCGAGCGTATCCGCTGGCGGCTCCACGAGGTGACGATCCAACGCGCGGTGCGCGCGGCGGCGGCGAAGGCGGGGATCGCGGTGCGGGTGACGCCGCATGTGTTGCGGCACAGCTATGCGACGCACGCGCACGCGTCCGGTGCGCCCGCGCGGGATTTGCAGGAGGTGCTCGGGCACGGGAAGCTGGAGACGACGATGCGGTATCTGAAGCCGAGCTTTGGGATTCAGAGTCCGCTGGATGCGCTGGCGGCGGGGAGGTAAGGGCGGAGGCGGATGGGGGCTTCCAACGTCCAACATCCAAGATCCAAGGTCTCATGGCCTATCCGGTTTGCTGACCACGACGTATTTGGTAGGCTCAGCCTCGCGCGCGTGCGCGCGTGCGCGCGGGGGCACGCATGCGCGCGCATACGCGCGCGCCCCCCCTGCGCGCGTGCGCGCTCGCCCGCCCGCGCGCCCGCGAGCGCTCGCGCGAAGTTGGGGCCGACAGCGACGCCCCTTCAGCTTGGACTGTCTATTGTCGTGACCCAGGGCGTTGCTGGGCTGGCATGTCACCAGGCCTTTGGCTCTTGATGCATCGGCGCCTCAACCCTTTTTCGGCTATCAGCCGGTTTTCAACTTGAGTTGGTATGAATCCACCGAATCCGCAGAAAGCACGGTAGCAGGAAAAATACGCGAAAAGCACTGCCGTCGCACTGGCGGAAGGCACGCGTATAGACTTCGTCCAACTGCAAGGAATTCGCTTTCGCGTCCGCCGCACCGGAAATGGTCAGAACGGGGACGGGCGTCGGGGAGTGAGGGGGGGGGCGGCCTTCCGCGGTCAATTCGATCGCCGTTCCCAGGATGAATGCCAAGCTGGGAAATCGCGGCAATCATGACGCCAGACGCGGCTGCTCCGCGCTCCTTTTCGTCCACGCTTCGACAACATGCGTGCGGCCGCAGGTTGTGTATCGCTTTTCGAGGCCTTGCGGGACGATGTGCCAGATCCAGCGTTGCGGAGGGTCCAGGGGCGTGCCAGCCGGCCAGAGGTTGCGGATTTTCTGGCCGTGCAGCGGATCGCTGCGTCCGGTAATCTTCACGGGCCAGTGAAACTGCGCGCCGCCTGTGTCATCCAGAAATGCGCCACCTCCCGGCGGTGCCTCGACCTTCGACAAATCCTTCTGTTCCCCCTCCAGTTCGTAGGTGATCGTCTCGATGTCCGACGACAGGAACGCCCACGCGTTTTTCTGCGCGGCAATGTCCGACACGTGCCGGGCGCGGACCCGATCGAAATAACATTCCAGCGCTTCCGCGGCGGCCGTCCTGTCGGCGAACCCCTGTTTGAAACGCGTCCGGAATTCGCGCTGGATGTACGCACGCGGGAAATAACCGAGCTGGCTCATCAGATTCGTCGAGACCACCATGCGAAGATCCGCATGTGAACCCGCCCACGGCTGGCATTCGGCGCCCCCCCGCTGAAAGCCCTCCAGCAACGCGGTGGCGGCCTGCTCCGGCGATGTCGATCGCTCGATCGTGTGCCCGGCCCACGCGGCGGTGTCAACGACGGTGCCGGTAAGGTCGCCGATCTCGAATCGCGGCGGCGGGAACGGGGTATGTCTCACTGAGGAAAACAGCCGTTCGACGAACGGCACGATGGAGCTGTCGGCGTCGTAGAGCACCACGCGTTCGAATTGCGGGAAGAGTGTCTCCCACGGAACATCGAGCAGGCGGCCGGCGCCGAGGATCACGAGCGTTCCGCCTGGCCCGCCTTCGGCCCGCAACTTCTGTGCGATGTCCAGCAGGCAGCGCTTGTTGCGTTCCAGGTGCGGTGCCCAGTAGGTGCAGGCCTGGCGCTGGCGTTCAAGCAAGCCTATGCCCGACCGCTCATACCCCTGCTTGCGCAGCCGGGCGTCACCGTCCGGGCTGATGTTGTGCGACTTTTCCAGCAGCGTCATTAGCGGCAGAATGTGCGGCGGTGCAGGAGAAACTCAAACAGAAACGCGGTGCCCGCCTTGGAATCACCCAGACCTGCGGCGTTGATTCGTCCGGGTTCATGATCGCCCGTCGGCAAGACGAACTGTCTGCCCTCAGCAGGACCGTGTCTTCACTTCCCTGGCAACAAGCAGCTCAATTTCCTCCAGCACATCTTCACCATCCTCAAGCAGCACGGGCGCGTATCGAGGGCCAAAGGCCTGGTGACATGCCAGCCCAGGGCAACGCCCTGGGTCACGACAATAAACACAGGGAAATTGCATCAAAAAACGGGGTCATTCTGAGGCGGAGAGATGCCCGGTGGGCGCAGGTGGCGGGCATCACGCAGCCGAAGAATCCCGTGGCATGCCTGAGCGGTGATCGGTCTGGTTTGATG
>BJFP01000495.1 GCA_014189875.1 Verrucomicrobiota bacterium
ACCGGCGCGATCGGGAAGGTGTTTCTTGGCGGCAGTCCGGACCGCATTTCGCTGGAGGGATCGTATGGCGAGTCCCTGTTCCAGTATCAGGGATCGTCGCAGGAGGAAGTGCGGCACATCTCCGAGCGGCACGCGATCGAGATCGTGAACCCCATTGCCGTGCAACTGCGTCCCGCGATGGTGCCGAGGCTCGGCAGCATCGGCGACTCGTTCAACCGGCGCTACATCCTTGTCATCGTGTGGCGCAGCCGGAATCCCGGCGATCGCAATGCGTGGTTCAAGCGGTCCTACTACGGAGTGACCGCGCAGCCAGTGAAGCTCGACGGCACCGCGGCGCAGCAGTCGCACGGCCAGAAGGGCGGGCCCGTGATGCACCAGGTGCTCCACCTTTCCGCGCAGCACGTCACGGAGATTTCCGGCTCCGGCACCATTCCCTCGCTCGAGCCCGTGCATTCCGGCGAGGTGCGCTACGTGGATGCGGACGGCACGATGAAGCTCTACGACTACGCGGGCGACGAGGCGGACGGCGAATTCACCGCCGTGGATCCCGTGCTGCTCGACGGACGGGCGACGCTCGACTTCGGCGAGGACGGGGTGGATGTGACCATCGGCGGAACGCTCGCGCTGCGTGCCACCGGCGACGGCGTGCTCGTGAACGACGCGCTGGACGGGCAGACCTTTGCGGACGCCGTTCCTCGGCTGGAGTTCTGGTGCAACGGCGTGCGGCGCGGGTCGCTCACGCAGGCCGGGCTCATCGCGGCGCTCGGATTTTCCGACGCCGACGCGCCCGCGGATTCCACGGCGCTGCGCTTCAAGGACAACGAGGGGCGGCTGCTCTTCACGCTCGGCGCGCAGATGTTCGCGCCCGCATTTTCCGACGCCCTGCCATGAGGAAGAACAACCCAACGTCCAACGTCCAACGTCCAACGTCCAACGTCCAATGCAGGACTCTTCCTTTGGACGTTGAGCGTTGGACGTTGGACGTTGGGCGTTCGCTCCGCTCCTTGCTTTCCCTACCATGATTCCAAGGCGCTGCGGATCCAACAAGCCGCGACGGGCGGCCGGTGAGGAACAGAAGCCCAAGGGCGGCACTGCGCGCGCGATCCGATACCGGCATGACATGGATGCGGGCGAGATGAAATCCGCCGTGACCGGCGCGCTGCAAAAGCGCGGTGCGCTCACGAAGGGGTGGCGCAACGGGGAGCTTCGACACAAACCGCGCGCCGACAAGCTCGCGGAAACCGAGGGCGGGCCTCCGGAGGGACAGCGCGAATGAACATGCTGCGCCTCCAACGCAAATTCACGCGCGTCTTCGACAAGATGCTCTCGAAGCAGTCGCTCAATGCCGGCACCGTCACGCTCGTATGGGATTCCGCACCCGCACCCGGATCGACGATGGACGAGTCCACCTACACCGGCAGCGGCATCCAGACCGAGGATGCGCCCGCGCTCGTGCATTACGTGAGCGCGTCCACCGTCATGCGGCAGGGCACCGGATTCCAGAGCGGCGACGCCATCGTGAGCTTCAGCCCGCGCACCGTGCTCTCCTCGCGGCGCAACCTCTACTTCATCCTGCGCTCGCGCACGAAGCTGGCGCGCTGCGCGACCACGGCGGCATCGAAAGTCGTGACGTGCCTCGACACCGCCGGGATCGAGGTCGGCGCGATCGTCACCGGGCTGCAGGTGCCGTTCAATGCGTCGGTCGCCTCGGTGGACAGCGCCACGCAGTTCACGCTCAGCGTCGCGGCGGCTGGCACCACGAGCGGACAGGTATTCACCGCCGACGTGCTGAAGGAATACTTGCAGGCGCAGACCGGGCGCGGCATCGAGGAGTTCTGGGACGTGACCTTCGGCGACCGCAAGGCCACGACCACGATCCTGCTCCGCCTGCGCGGAAAATGCGACGCCCTGCCCGTGCCCGAGACCGGCGATGAAATCCGCATCGTGGACGCCGACGGCACCGCTGTCGCATACGGCTGGAACGGCGCGGCCTTTTCGCCGAAGGCTGGCAGCGGGGCTCGTGCCGAGATTGTCCCGCTCACGGACGGCATGGAGCTGCGCATCCGGCGGGCAACGGTGGCGAGGTTCACCGCAACGCGCGGGCTGGTGGCGGCATCGTTTTCCGACACGCTCTCGACGGATTCGCCGCGCATTGAGTTCCGGATCGGCGGCGTGTGCGTCGCCACGCTCACGGCGGACGGGGAATTTGGCGCGGTGGATGAGATCAGCGACGGCCCCGAGCCCGCCGACGGCATGGCATTCCGCGACGCGCTCGGCCGCTGGCTCTTCACCATTTCCGCGACCGCGATCACCGCGCCGCTCTTAACCGCAGACTAACCCCACGACCATGCCACGCATCTACGACGCCAAAGACATCATCCAGGATCCCACACAGAAGGTGCAGTCCCTCATCGCGAAGCTCAAGCCGGGGCAGTCCTACGTCCTGATCGAGCTGGCCGAGGAGCTTGGCATCTCCCACGACACGCTGAGGCGCATCACGCCAAAGGAAAACAGGCTCATCGCTCGCGTCCCGGGATACCACAAGGCCGTCATTCTCATCACATGCCCAGACCCATCCACACCCCCACCCCGCAAGAGGAGCAAGTAACCGCCCTGGAGCAGCGTCTCCGAGGGCAGGCCACGCAGATTTCCGATCTGCGCAAAAGCGTCGAGCGCGCCCGCGGCGACGTGGACAAATGGCAGGGGAAGTACGACGAGCTGCTCGCCATCAAGGAGCCCATGGAACTCGCTCCGCTGCTGCCGCCATCGGCTGCGGCCATCGAGTCCCGGG
>BJFP01000496.1 GCA_014189875.1 Verrucomicrobiota bacterium
GTAGCATTCCGAGCCACTTTCCGGACTCCTTCGGGTGGTCCCCGATCTCCGACACCTGGTTCGACTCCTCGCGGATCTCCCGGAGGGGCCACGCCAGGCCCTCGTCAGCCTCATGCGGCACGCCGCCGGAGGAGGCTGACCCTGCCGACCGCTACCGCGGCACGGCTGCTCCTTCCGCGGAAAGAACCGCCGTCGGGACGGTTCCCCATGATCAACCGCTGAATCTGCGGTTTCCTCCAGCCACCGCTTGGACTCAAGAGCGCGGGTTTTGCTGCCAGTTTCGAGGTGCGATACACTCCAGTCATGAAGTTCCTTGTCACACTGTCGCAGGACGAAGACCGCATCTGGGTAGCGGAATGCCCGAGCATTCCCGGCTGCGTGTCGCAGGGTCAGTCCCGCAGCGAGGCGATCGAGAACGTCCGCCAAGCGATTGCGGCCTGCCTGGAAGTAAGGGCGGATCGAGGAATGCCACTGACCGTGGAAACACAGCAGGTCGAGGTCACGATCTGATGGGCCGGCTCCCCGACTTGAGCGGAGCGGACGCGGTTCAGATTTTCGAGAGGGCTGGCTGGACGAGTGACCGCCAGCGTGGCAGCCATGTCATCCTCGTGAAGGATGGTCACATCGCGACGCTCTCCGTTCCCGATCACAAGGAACTCGCCCGAGGGACGCTCCGCAGCCTCATTCGTGCCGCGGGCATGACGACCGAAGATTTCGCAGCCCTCTCAAAAGACTGATCGCTCGTCTTTCTTGCCCGTAGGGCAGCAGACCTTCATATCGCCTGGATCAAGATCGTCCGCCTTGGCCCAACGAAGAACCCGACCCAGCGCGGGGCGAGCGGCTACTAACCCTGGACCAAGTGATCGCTGAGATCGCCCGCGAATACGGAATCCGCAATCGCACCTACATTCGCTGGGCTGACGAGAAACCCACCGACGCCTCTCTCCCAGACCTCGAATCCACCGAAGCCGAGGACGCTGACGACGACGAGTAGCGACGCGTATTCATCGATTCGGAGGTCGGGCATCCCTGCCCTCCCACTGATCTGAGCAGCGGCTAGCCCTCGATGCTGGTCTCTGCGGGGGGCTCATCAGGCGGAATGGGGCTCGTCTCCGCATCCGGCATCGACTCGCCCCCCTCCCCCCTCGCCGCCCCCCGCGATGCGGCATGCGCCGCGCCCCCGGCTTCCCCCTCCCCCGAGTGCGGAATCGAGGGCATCCCCGCCGCTGACGGGCCGCATCGTGCGGCTAGCGGAGCGGCCGCAAGCGGCCGCCAGAAGGCATCCCGCCGCCGACCGTGCGCAAACCTTTGCGTGAAAAGCCCTTATGGCTTGACCCTACGGGCAGCATGAACCGCACTTGCCGAGCCGGCGTATTGTCTTATAGTTCTGTTATGAACCAGACCGATAAATCCAGCGTGGACTCGAACGACCTGGTCGAAGCCGCGCCACGCAGCGTTCGCATCAGCCGCGTCGCTTTTCAGGACATGCACCACGTGGTGCTGCGTCGACTTTCGGCTCGCGCCCACATTCGCCGGCATGCACAAAAACTCGCCGCCTGGCAACCCAACGAACAGAGCGTTTGCGATCTTGCGATTGAAGGCATCGAAGATACAGGACTCTACGCCGCCATCGTGACTGATGACCTCGGCTGCGGCCCCGGATACCGAATCGTCTTTTGTGACCACCCGGCTGCCCCTGCCAACAACACACTTTGCATCATCGCAATACTTCGCTTGGACGAACAACTCACCAACCCGATGAAGATCATCCTGCACGGCCGCGCGACAATTGCCCGACATCGACTCGTGCTATGGGCACGATAGCAAACCAGTATTGAGGTGCCATCATGCCAGCTTCACTAGACGCCGCGAAGGATCATTCGCCGTCACCAGCAGACATCGTTCAAGTGCTTTTCCAGCAGCTTCAATCGAGCCCGGGGGGAAAACAAATAATCCGCCAACTCCTGGAATGCTCTGACGAGGTCCGGAAGGTCGCCCTCGACATGCTCTGTGTTTTGAATGACCCGAGCATCACGTCTGCCGAGAAGGAGCGAGCCAGCATGACGTTGGCAGACGCATTGTTTCCGAATGCTGACGAGAGTGGGGAGTACGGAATGGACTTGCAACTCTCCGAAAGCGGAGCTGCGTCGCGATTCCCTGCGCTCGCGAGAGAAATTCAAAAGATGGACACCCAAGAAGCCACATTCGCCGACCGACTCGGCCATCTGATGCACGCGAGGTGCATCAGCCAGACAGTTTTGGCTACGCTGACGGGCTGCTCACAGCCCGCGATTTCGCAGATGCTGAAACGGAAGTGTCGTCCGCAGAAAAGAACGATTCTCAAACTGGCTAACGCCCTGAATGTTCCGGCTTCCGACCTCTGGCCCGATATAGAGATCAATGACATGCTCGACGCGATCGCAGCCGCCCAAACCGATGCCATCGAAATCAGCGTGGCAGAGGCCCAGGCGCTCGACGAGAAAGCTCCGCGCAATGAGCCCACGGTTCGCGCAAAGCGTTTGCCGAAGCGCACTCGATAAGGGTGCGATTGGATGGCTGAGGATCTGCCACCACTCTACGCTGTCGATTTCACCGAATCCGAGCGCGACCGATTAACGGCGGTCTCATTCGGCACAGACCGATATGGCGAACTCGTCACCGAGTGGCTGCTGGGCTCCGACGTGCTGGATTCGATGCAGCGCGGCACGAAGGTCTGGTTGTTCGAAACGGAAGAAGGGCAAGTCGCGGGCATCGGATCTCTCGGGCCTTGCCGCCGCCGCTGGCCGCCC
>BJFP01000497.1 GCA_014189875.1 Verrucomicrobiota bacterium
CAGCACGCCGCGACTCTGGCCCAGTTCTGGGGACGCCAGGACGAATGGGAAGACTACCTTGGGTGGTTCGCCACTCTGCCGCTGTGGCTGGATTTGGGCGGCTTGCGCGCGGTCCACGCGAACTGGGACGACCGGCTCATCGCTGCGAATCCCGATTGGAGGAATATCGACGGGGATTTCCTGCACCGCGCCGCCGTGAAGGAAAACCCGGAGCATGGGCACTGCGAAATCCTGCTCAAGGGTGCCGAGGCCGACTTGCCCGCGGGGGCTTGCTTCACTGACAAGGAGCACAAGGTGAGAACCAAGATGCGGCTGCGCTGGTGGCTGCCAGCAGAGGGCCGGACCTACCACGAGCTTTGCATGCCGGCTCCCACCCAAACGGACGACGTGCCGCACGAGCTGGTGCCCGAAAGCGTTCACCTGCTCTGCCCCGGCTACCCCGAGGACGCGCCGCCGCTCTTCTTCGGGCACTACTGGCTTCCTTTCGAGGAAGTGCCTGCACTCATGGCACCGAACTTGGCGTGCCTGGACTTCAGCGTGGCCAAGGATGGCGCGCTGACTGCCTACCGCTGGGATGGCGAGCAGAAGCTCGACGCCGGAAAGATCGTCCAAGTGCGCGCACGGGAGGTGGCGAAATGAACAACCTCGTCCAGAGCCAAGCCTTCGGGCGGGCCTCGGAACGGGAGCCGACTGACCGAGCGCGCACTTACTTTCAGAAATCTTGCGCGGTCTGGTTGACCGGATCCGGCGTGCTCCGTTGTCTCATATTATGAACAGCCTCATCGAACAGAGCCAAGCCTACTGGCACCTCGGAATGACCGCTGAAGCCCGGGTGCTCGCCAAGCAGGCGCTCGCGCTGGAAAGGGACGCGAGCGACGGGGACACGACCGGTCCGGCGGCGGAATGGTGCGCGCTCCTTGCGTTTAACTTCGGCGAGTTCGATAGCGTTGCGACCCTCGGGCAGCGCGAACCCCGCTTCCCTGAGACGTCTCCTGCGATTTCGTTCGTCGCCCTCTCGCTGCACTATCTCGGGCGGCACGCCGAGGCGATGGAAGCCTTGGCCCCGCGCCTCCGTCGGTATGACCGTCCGCATGACCACTATCAAATGGCCTGCTTCCTAGCCCAAGCCGGCAGGGCGGATGAAGCGGTCGCGCAATTATTGCAGAGCCTTCCGCACTGCCGCGATGACCGCCTCAAGACATGGATTGATGGTGATCTCAAGCGCCTTTGGCCGATGCTCGCTGAGGGGAAATTTTCGTTGGAGACAGCGCATCGGCTCCTCGAAATGGAGTTCGACACCCTCCGCGAGTGGCAGCCGGCCCGGCGCGAAGAATGGCCGATTGATCCGCCGAATTTCAACGACCTGCCGGCGCGGCTGCGTCCGCTTTTCGATCCTGTACCGCAAGCGGGAGCACACCGGTCAATCCCCGCGGCAATGCTGGCCGCACCGGAGCTTGCGGAGCGTTTGGACAAATGGGCTTGCGACGAGATCGCCGCGAGCCAGCGCGCCTTCGACGTTGGACGCGAGATCGCGCTGCGCCTTGTCCTCGACGCCCAGCCGTACTATGCGCAAGCTGCATGGCATCGCCGCGACCTGTGCGCGCTGCGCCAACACGTCCACTGGGCGATGCGGCATGATCCCGCGCGCATTCACGAGTTCGAGGGCATCCCCGGGATTGAGCCATTGGTGGACGAAGTGCGGCAGATGCTCGCGAGCGACCCGGAGTTCTTCGTGAAGCTGGAACGTGCGTGCCACGTCCTCGCGCACGACACGGATGCGGCCCTCGAAATCCTCGAGAGCCTGCCGCGCGAATGGAGCAGCCATCCTCTCGTGCTGATGCACCACACGTATGTGCTCATGGCCGAGAGCCGCCACACGGAGGCGCTGGCGGTGCTGCTCCGGGTCTGCGACCAGTGGCCCGATGATGTTGCGCCGTTCTTCAATGCGTCGCGCATCGCATTCGCGGCGGGGCGGAAGGAACTCATCATCGTGATTTACGACCGTGCGCCGCGTGCCGTGCAATTCTATCGCGGTTGGACCGAAGTCGGGGTGTGGCTGAAATCCACGGGCGATGCGTGGCCGTTCGGAGCCCTTGAAGTGAAGAAATGCCTGTTCCGTGGTCAGCCGGATCTGGGCGGCCGGCTCTCGCTAGAAATCAAAGTTCCGGTCGAATGAGCACAAAGGACCGCCACGCATAGCCGCCAGCGATTCATGCTTTCTGAATTTCGGAATCTACTTCCCTCAACTTTATGGACGCCGAACAAGACACAAAACCAGACCCCAAACTCGCCGCAGACCGCGTTGCCGTGGCAGAAATCAGACTGCAAATCGCCGCAGAGCCTGACCCAGCAAAGCGGGAAATCCTCCAAGACGACATTTTCTCTATTGCAATGGGCTACCTCGACCTCGGTGAAGACGACGAAGCGATGGGATGAACTTCTCGCCAGCGGTGCCTCAGACGAGCGGATCAAATCCGCAATCGCACGCATCATCGACTGGCTCGGGGACGACATCCGCCAGATGCACGAACTCGTGACCGCGCTCGACGCCGCCGCCAAGAACGACCCAACCCGCGTCAGCGCCTATCTCCTCGTCGCCGGGTCCGCCGTGAACATCCTGAATCCCTTCAACCGGGCCGCAGAAGCGGCCGACTTGCTTGCCGAAACACGTGCGGACGGAAACACCCCACCGCTATGAAGAACAAATGTGGGCAGTGACGGACAGACTACCGCCAAAGGCACATATTTTCCGAAATCTTGCGCGGTCAGGTTGTCCG
>BJFP01000498.1 GCA_014189875.1 Verrucomicrobiota bacterium
GGGACGATCCGGAATTCGTCCGGGACTGGCATTGGGAAAGTGGAGAACGACGGCACGATCCGGAACGGTTCCGGCACCAGCGTGGGGAAGGTGGAGGAAAATGGCACCGTGCGGAACGGCTCGGGCACCAGCATCGGCAAAGTGGAAAAGGACGGCACGATCCGCAATAGCTCCGGCACGGGCATCGGCAGCGCGAAGGGGATAGACCGGAAATGGGCGGCGGTGTTCTTCTTCTTTTTCAGGTTCCCGTAAACGTGCGTGCTGCATCGCGTGCAGGAGGGGCTCTCGGTTGCAGAGGCCCCGTTCCATGCAGTGCCAGACTCGCGATGGAATACCGGGGCTGGAAAGCCCCGGCTACGGACGGCGGCGCTCCTCGGTAGCCGGGACTTTCCAGTCCCGGCATTCGTTCTGAGGTTCACTTTCCCTTCGCCGGGCTCAGTGCCCACCGACCGCCACTGCGTCGCAACCGGAGCGGTGAGGCGAAAGTTTGCGAGAGATTCTTGCTGGTGAGGATTTTTTGCGCGGGGCCGGTCGCGGTGACGCGGCCTTCGCGCAGCAGCAGCGCGTGTGTGATGGCGGGGACGATCTCCTCCACGTGATGCGTGACGAAGAGCAGGGTGGGGGAATCCTTCCCGTCGACCTTGCGCGACGCGAGGCGCTGGAGGAAGGCGAGGAAGTGTTCGCGCGCGACGGGGTCGAGGCCGGCGCAGGGTTCGTCGAGGATGAGCACGGCGGGCCGGGCCATGAGCGCGCGGGCGATGAGGACGCGCTGGCGTTCGCCCTGCGAGAGGACGCCCCAGTCGCGCCCGGCGAGGTGGGCGCATTCGGCGGCGCGCATGACCTTCGCGGCTTCGGCGCGGTCGGCGCGGGTGACGCGGCCCCAGTAGTCGAGCATGGCGTATTTTCCGCCGATGACGACGAGGCCGGCGGGGTCCCAGTCGGGGACCTTTTGGCGGATGGCGGAACTGACGAGGCCGACGCGCTTGCGCAGTTCGCGCCAGTCGGAATTGCCGTAGGTCTCGCCGAGCAGCTCGATCTCGCCCGCGCTGGGCGTGAGGTAGCCGGTGAGCGCGCTGAGGAGCGAAGTCTTGCCCGAGCCGTTCGCGCCGAGGATGACCCAGTGCTCGCCGCGCTGCACGCGCCAGTCGAGCCGGTCGAGGATGAGCGTGCCGTCGCGATGGACGACGAGGCCGCGGATGTCGAGGACGGCGGAGTTGGAAAGGTGAGCGGCCATCGTGTCGGACATGCGCGGAGGCTACTGGTCACGGCGCGGGGATATCCTCCAGCGCCGCACAGAATTTCCTCCGTAGTCCGGCAACGCGAACAAGTTCATTTCGGGACGATGAGGGAAGCGCGGATACGGTCGATTGTTGCCTTGGTGTTGATTTCGGCTGCTTCGTCGTAAGCGACATTAAGCTTCACGGTGCGATCACCAAGGAAGAGGATGCTCAGAATATTGACCGTGTTACGCCCGTCTTTCCCGCTGACGTAACTTGACGTGAGAACGGTGTGCCCCGCCAACTTCTCCCGCCGTTCGGAATACTTGCTTACTGTGTAGCCGAGTGGTTTCAGACTGCGCTCGACCACGCCGCGCTTTATTCCTACCGTCGCTTGTAGTTCGGCATCCGGAGTGGCCTCGAACTCGCGTTCCGTCATGGTTGGCTTTTTGCGAACACTCAGGCGAGCGGTCGCTGAAGGGGCGGATTCGTTCAGGTAGAGGTTGGCAGCGAGCAGAATCTTGTTGTCTCCTTGGGGATTGCCGGTCACAGCCTCCGTATTCGTATCTAATTGCTGGGTGAACGAGGAAACGAGAATTTTCCAGTTGGTCGGAATCTGGATCGCAATGCCGTCTGGGAACTTGTGTTCTTGAAACAAACTTTGTCCGAAGGCGAAAGTTTGAAGGACGAAGCCGAGAAGAATTAGAAGACAGCGCATGGGTGGAAGAAGGTTGATCACTACAGGGGTGCTTTGTAGGCGCAAGCCTCCTCGATGTCATTGAGCAAACGGAATAAAATGCGTTTCTGTTCCGGAGTGAAATTGTGGTCGAAAAACGTGGATGATCCCTGAAACAAGTTTGCGCTACGGCGATTGCACCTCGCTGCGATGTGATTGAATGCTGATTCGAGGTCTAGGCCATCGACCTCTCCGGTTAGCTGTTCCTCTCGCATCTGGAGGTAATCCAACTGTGTTTGGACCTTGGCCAGACGAGTCACACGAACAGACTCGAGCGTATCGGAGCGCCAAGTTGATGAGAGACGAAAGTAGCCTTTAAGGGATTTTGGATCGTTCAGATCCCATTTTCGGATGATTTCGAGTCGCCGGATGAGTGGGTAGCAACGAGTGCAGTAGCCACGCGCGCGGTGGGCACGGCGGGTCGTCGTGCAATTTTTGCAATGTGGATAAGACTTACCCCAAGTTTTCATCTGAACAGTGAGGACGTAGAGTCAGCCCTTCTCGTCCGGCGGCAGCAAATCCGGCCGGCGCTGGCGTGTGCGTTCGAGGGCCTGCTCGCGGCGCCAGCGTTCGATGTTGGCGTGGTTGCCGCTGAGCAGGATGTCGGGGATTTTCCAGCCGCGATACTCGGGCGGGCGCGTGTAGTGGGGGAATTCGAGGAGGCCGGTGGCGAAGCTGTCGTCCGTCGCGCTGGCTTCGTCGCCGAGCACGCCGGGGATGAGGCGCACGATGGCGTCCACGAAGACGACGGCGGCGATGACGCCATTCGTGAGCACGTAGTCGCCGACGGAGATTTCGTCGTCCACGAGATGGTCGAGGACGC
>BJFP01000499.1 GCA_014189875.1 Verrucomicrobiota bacterium
GATCCGGCGATGCCGAACTACAAGGCCGACCCGCAGAAGCGGTGCGACACGGAGGTGTGGGCGGAGTTCACGATGATCGAGATGCGTCCGCATTTCCGCAACATCGGCGGCACGGTGCTGGTGGGGCAGCTCGGCGACGAATGGCGCGTGGATGGCAAAGCGGACTTCGACGGCATCCTCGCGAAGTGCGTGGCGGAACTCGGCCTCGGCGACGGAACGAAGAAGGCGAGGAAGGCATTCCGCGAGGCGATGCAGGGCGCGAGCGGCCAGCCGAACCGCGACCTTTTCCACACACAGAAACGCAAGATCATCGAGCGGCGGCTGCACATGAAATTCGTGGAGCGGCGCGTGCCATTCGGCGCAGCGAAGGAGCGCGCACTCGCGGAGCGGCTGAGCGAATGGGACGAAGAGGGCGGCCGCATGATCGAGGGCAAGATGACCGGCGCACCCGTGGACAAGGAGCTAAGCGACGCCTTCCGGAAGGTGCGCGGCTGCTACTACGAATACAAGGGGGCGGCGAAGGATGCCGTGCGCAAGAGCCTGCTCGAAGTGGAGATTCCCGAGGTGCAGGGGCACATCAAGGCCGCGCGCGAAGCGAAGCAATACGACCGTCTGCGCGTGCTGCGTGCGAAGGAAAGCGCGCTATGGGTGCGCGTGAAGCACGGCCTGCCGGAGCCGATCTCGACGTGCATCATCCGCGGGGAATTCAAGCTGCACACACCGGGCGGCGGGGTGTCGCGCATGGTGCGGGTATTCGACAGCCGCACCACGCACCGCGGCGGTAGCCTTCCGCCGATGCACAAGCTGAGGCCGACGGACTGCAAGAACGGCGGCAGCTTCCGCCCGTGGGTGCAGGAGACCGGAGCCGGAGACTGGATGGGCGGCGAGACCGTCCTGCAAAAAGTGGTGGCCGACCTGAATGACGAACTCCACGAACGCGACATCCACGCGGTGACGAGCGCGGGCTATCACACGCAGACGCGATGCTGGTTCTTCGGCGACGTGGCGTATCTCGACGACCCGGCAAACAAGGACGGCGCGAGCACGGAGCTTTTCCCCGATGAGAACGGCGTCTTCTGGATCGACGGCGTGGGCTACAATCTCGACGCGCAGGCGGACGAGTCTGGCGAGAGCACTTTCACACTCGGCCTGCCGATGCTGCACAGCGTGCAGGGCATCAAGACGCTCGACCTTTTCAGCGAGGGAAACATCGGCGACCTGCTGCAGACGCGCATCTACGAGGCGAGCAAGAACCCGCGGCTCGCGAAGCACTGCGATCCGATTTTGAAGATGATGCTCGCCATGCACCACGGCGAAGAAAAGGAGAGCCTGGAGGTGATCCTCGCCGCGTGCGACATGGAACCCGTGACGGTCGAGAGCCCGATGACGAAGGACGATCTCGGCCGCGCGCAGATGGAGACGATGCCCTTCCGTGACTGGGTGGAGCGCGAGCTGGTGACGGTGATTTTTGAAAGCATGGCGAGCGCGCTGCGGCAGACGATCGGCGACCACGATGCGTGGGCTGCCATCGGCGGCACGCTGGCATTTGCGCTCGGGCCGGAGCTGGTCGGCGAGCATCACTGCCATCCGGGCGTGTGGCTGAGCGGGCCGTTTGCGTCGGGCAAATCCGAGACCGCGCTTTTCCTCTGCCGCATGATGGGGATGCCGGACAAGGCGATCAAGCTCGTGAAGAGCCTCACGCCAGTGGGCATCGCGCGCGCGCTTTTCCAGTACTCGTCGTGGCCGCTGAACTTTGACGAGTTCCGGCGCGACATGGAAGACCTGGAGGCACGGCAGCACATCTTCCGCGGCTCCACGGAGCGCGGCGTGAGCACGAAGGGGACCATCACCAGCGCGACCTCCACGCGCACGCTGCAACAGCGCACCTCGCCGATCGTCTCAGGCGAACACTCGTCAGAAGACCCAGCCACGCGGTCGCGATTCCTGCACATCAGCGTGAACGCGGCGCGGCGCCTCCCGGGCTCGCCGGCGGCGTTCGAGATGCTCAAGTCATTCCGCCCGCACTTCTACCACATCGGGCGCTGGGTGATGAAGCGGCGGCGCGCATTTGCATCCGCGACGATGAAGAACATCGCGCAGTGGATGGCCGACCCCGAAGTGAAGGGCCTCATGGAGAACGAGCGCATCCGGCTCAGCTCGGGATGCGGATTCAGCGCGTTCAACACGATCGCCGGGATGCTCGGGCTGTTCACCGCGGAGAAGGACGCCTTCCGCAAGTGCATGATGAAGATCGGGGCGGACGCCTCGACGAACGCGACCGAGGAGACTTTCAGGAACCAATTCTGGCGCGAGGTGCTCAGCGGACTGGGACGGCCGACGAGCGGCATCAAGCGGTCATTTTTCTCCATCCGCCATGCGTGGCTGAAGGACGACAAGGGACTCCTGCCGCCGGGAACGATCCCGGATTACGAGGGCGCGACAGTCACCGAGGGGATGCCGGAGAGCGCGGGGGAATTCATCAAGCAGCAGCTCGCGAAAAAAGGGCAGTTCAAGCTGGGCATTCTCACGGAGTCGCAGCGGGCGATTTACACCACGGCGGTGCCCGTGATGTTCATGGCGCACAACGAGGTGTTCGCCGAATACCAGCGCGACGCCGGCAGCAAGCGCGAGACCATCAAGATCGGCCTCACCGACCTGCGCGACGAATCAGACCGCAACGGAATGCGGCTCGTGATTGAGCTAAAGCGCGACGTGATTCCGAAGGTCGTTCTAAATCAGCTTTACAAGCACACCTCGATGCAGTCGACCTTCG
>BJFP01000500.1 GCA_014189875.1 Verrucomicrobiota bacterium
ACAAGAAAACGGGAGCCGTGCTGACGGTCGTGGTGGACCGGTTAATCGGTCTCTGGGCCATGCTCCTCTTCGCGTGCGCCATGATGCTCTTCAACCGAGATCTGCTTTCGGTAGATTCTTGGGCCCGGCCGCTCGCCTGGGCGGTCGTTGCGATGATGCTCGCCGGCTCCGTGATTTTGGGGACGGCGTTCTGGGGCGGCGTCACCCGACGCTGGTCCGGAGCCCGCGTCTGGCTGCGTCGCCTGCCCAAGGGCCAATGGCTGGAGAACACGCTGGATTCCTGCCGCCTCTTCGGCCAGAGCCGGTTCTTCGTCGCGAAATCCCTCGCCATCTCGATGCTGATGAACGCGGCGTGCGTCGTACAGTTCATCGTCCTCGCCCAAGGCATGAACATCTCGGTGGATCCGATGGTGATGTTCGTCGCGGTGCCGATTGTCATCTGCATCTCCGCCCTGCCGATCTCACCAAACGGTCTCGGAGTGCGCGAGAACCTGTTCGTGCAAATGTTGACCATACCGGCGATTGACATCGATCCCACGGCTGCGCTTTCGCTCTCCCTGCTCGCTTATGCCGGCAGCCTGCTCTGGAGTTTGGTCGGCGGACTCGTTTATCTCACGATGAAAGACCGTCGAGATATCGCGCAGATGAACCTGCCGGATACGAACCCGATTTGAACCTCGTTCCGCCCACGCGCCCGGCTTCCGCACGATTATTTTCTTTCCAGCCCCCCGGCATCACGTATCACTAATTCTCACAGGCATGGACAAACTACTGCTCATCGACGACGAGACCGACGTTCAATATTCGTTCCGAAGGATATTTGATTCGCCAGAGATTGAACTGACGACCGCGACCAGCGGCGAAGAAGGCTTGCGCATCATCCCCAAGCTCAAGCCGAACCTGGTGATCATGGACATCCGTATGGGCGGAATCAACGGGCTTGAAACATTGCGCCGCCTGCGCCAGCTCGACGCCAAGCTGCCCGTGATCATGATGACCGCCTACGGCACGACGCAAACCGCGATCGAAGCCATGAAGCTCGGGGCGTACGATTATCTGCTCAAGCCGTTTGATGTTCCGAAGCTCAAGCAAATCGTATTCGATGCGTTGAAGGCCGCGCGGGCGATGAAGCAAGTCGTTTCCTACCAGCCGCTCCTTGAATCAGAAGACTACGACCTCGGCATTGTAGGGCGATGCGAGCAGATGCAGAACGTTTTCAAACTGATTGGGCAGCTTTCCGCCTCGGACGCCACGGCGCTCATCACGGGCGAAAGCGGCACAGGAAAAGAGCTGGTTGCCCGCGCCATCTACAATCACAGCCAACGCTCCAGCCGGGCGTTCCTCGCCATCAACTGCGCGGCGATTCCCGAAAACCTCCTCGAAAGTGAACTCTTCGGGCACGAGCGTGGCGCATTCACGGGTGCCGCGAACCAACGCATCGGAAAGTTCGAGCAATGTAACCACGGAACCATTTTCCTCGATGAGATCGGGGACATGACCCTGGCCACCCAGACCAAGATTCTTCGGGTGCTCCAATCCGGCACGTTTGAGCGCGTCGGGGGAAATCAGCCGATCAAGGTGGACGTCCGGGTCATCGCGGCAACGAACAAACCCTTGGAGAAGGCCGTGGCAACGAAAGAATTTCGCGAAGATCTCTTCTACCGACTGAACGTGGTGCGCATCGCCATGCCGGCGCTCCGGGAGAGAACGGACGATGTCCGGCTGCTGGTAAACTATTTCTTCAAGAAGTTTGGTCAGGAACAAAACCAGCCGCCCAAATCAATCTCTCAAGACGCCTTGTCTCTCCTGGAAGGCTATCATTGGCCCGGGAATGTTCGGGAGTTGGAGAACATCATGCGTCGCGCGCTGGTGGTGACGAAGGGCGACGCGATTCTTCCGTCTGACCTCCCGCCGGAGCTCACCGCTCCTCGATGCGCACCGACTGGAGAATCTCGATCTGACCGGGCAAACCCAGTGGCTGAAGTTGGAAACGCAGATGTCGCAACATTAGCCAAGGCCCTGTTCCACCGCGCCAAGCTTGATTCCAAGCTGAAGGTAATTCCGGCGGTCGAACGCGAACTCGTTATCCAGGCGCTGATCGAGACTCAGGGAAATCAAGTCCAGGCAGCCAAACTCCTCGGCATCACGCGAGCGACACTGCGAAAGCGGGTGGAGAAGTTCGGCATCCGACAGGGTTTGGCCATTCAGTGAAAGAGAAAAGCCGCCCGGGACGGGCGGCTTTTGAAAAGAAGCTCAGGATTGGTTGCAGCGAGCTTAGAACTGCGGCATCACAATAACTTTAAGCGAGAGGTTGTTGGTTCCGTCCGTTCCAGTCACCCACTGGTGAATCAAAGGCGGCTGCGACTGTAGAAGCGGCGGAACCCCCGATCATCAGTGCCACCATTGGCGCTGCAACCGACGACAGCCGCTTTAGGAAGAAATTCTTTTTCATGATAGTTATTTCGAGTTGGAAGTTGCTATTTCAAATACGTCATCCGTAGCACGACCACTCATCCATTAGCGGTCGACCTGGGTCCAATCGTGCGGTTTGCCGCTATCCCATGCGGACTCCTTCGGTTCCGGAGTTTCCGTCGGACGGCTCTGCAGGAAGACCCGGCCGCCGGTGTTCACCTGATAGTCTCCGTCATCCACAATCGTAGGCGTGACAAAAATCAGGAGATTCTGCTTGTTGCGTATTTTCCCCTCCTTTCGGAAGGCAAGGCCGAGGAACGGAATATCGCCGAGCACCGGCACCTTGGTGAAGCTCTT
>BJFP01000501.1 GCA_014189875.1 Verrucomicrobiota bacterium
AGGAGAACATCCGCCCCCTTGTCCGAAACGAGCCTCCCGAGGAACACCAGCGAACGATCACGCACACAGCCGGGGAGCAGCATGAATGTCTCCGGATCGTAGGGATTGCCAATCTGCACGGCTTTCGCGCCGATGTGCCGCGCCACCGCGTCGCTGATCGCTATATTCGTGGCACATCGCGACACCCATTGTTTCAAACGCGTGTGCCACGTCGCACGCCCATCCGTCGCTGTCAGCCAGGTCTGATGCGCCACCACCCAAGGCTTTCGCAATAGGAACGCCGCCCAGACCGTCTGGAGGCTGATGTTGTTCTGAAAAAAAACATCACACCAAGCCGTGTGCCTGACCAGCTCGCGGAACGACGGGCGGCGAACGACTTGAAAGAGCCACGCGCGACCGTCATCCGCAATCGTCGTAGTAAGAACCCGAACGTCGTGACCCAAACGCACAAATTCACAAGCCAGCAACGCTGAAACGGTTTCAATTCCGCCGATGTCGGGGGAGAAACGATGGGAGCAGAGGAGAATTTTCAAAGGTGGATGCGTGACCGGGTTGGCTGCGCAATGTTACAGAGCGGACGAAATCTGGCGAGGCAGGAAAGACTAGCTTTTGCACTGCATGGATAATCTCCCTATGGCAACACCGTACCCGCGCAGAAAGCACCTGACTCGCAGATCTCCTCCCAAACCCGGAGCACACCGCCAAAGCGCGGAAAAAATTCGCGTTTTCACCTTGATTTCTCATTTCAAACAGCCGCCAAGGGGCTTTTTTTCCTGAAAAGCTTGGCCATACCGGCAGACTCGTCAACACTCGACGGCAGTGCAGTCATCCTCGGTTCATCAAGTGTAAAATGCCAATGCCAGCCACAAGCCCACCGAACGTCAAAGTCGCGGTCATCATCAATTCCTTCAATCGGCGGAACCTGCTCGAAAAAGCGTTGGGATCGTTGATCCCGGCGCTTCGTGCATTGCCCTTCGGTACCACCACGATCGTCTTCGACGCTGGCTCGACGGACGGCAGCCGTGAGTTTCTTCGGCGCGCATCTGCGGAAAACCCGGAAGCCCGAATCGAGATCCTCACTCCCGCCGCTGGCGACGACACGAGTTTCAGCGCTGGCGTGAACGCCGCCTGCAAACAGGCACTGGATCAATTTCCAGATCTCCGCTGGCTGATGCTCTACGAAACGGACAACTGGATCGCGGGACCGGAGCCGCTGCTCCGCGCCTGCGCGCTGCTCTCCGCCGAACCGCAACTCGCTGCTGCTGGCTTCACCGTCCGCCTGCACGATGGGAAACGGTGCGGCTTTGGGGTCCGCTTTCCCACCGTCACCAGCTTCATCGCCGGACAAAATCTAACGGCCAGATGGAAGCTCGACGCCGCACGCGGGACCGAATGTCGGCATACGGGAGACATCGAATGGTTCACCTGCGACGTGGTATTCACGAGCCCGCTGCTCATCCGCCGCGACGCGTGGGAGGCGTCCCACGGGTTTGATGCCGGGACGTTTCCTTTTTCCGACAGCGATCTGGACTGGGCGTGGCGCTGCGCACGCATGGGGTGGCGCATGGCGGTGATCGAGAGCGATGCGGTCGTCCACGACAACTTGGCCGTTGCCTCTGCCTGGTCGGCCAATCGCGTGGTGGATTTCCACCGCAGCCGGCTGCGCTTGCTGAAACGTCACCGCGGACGCTGGGTCACGGCGATCAAGCCGCTCCTCTTTCTCCGGCACCTGATAGAAAGCGCGCTTCTCAAACGGGCAGCCCGGGGGGATTTGACGGCGGTGCCGAAGCTCGATAAACGCCGGGAAATGATGCGCACGGTGTGGCGCAACTATGAAGGTTAGCGTTTCTGTATGCGTTTCTGACGCCGAGTCTGCTCAGACCGCGTACCACCGTTCCAAGGCGGTGCAAGGAGATCAAAGCACCGAGAAAAAAACTTCCGCCATGCATCGCGTCGCCCCTCTGTGACCATACTGAGGAGGAGGACAACAACAATGACCGCCGTAGCGCAAAGCGCGTGTCGAAACGGATCGTGTCCGAGCGGCAAGAAGGCGTTTGCGAAAACCAGCAACGGGTAGTGATAGAGGTAAAGAGAGAAAGTATGATCTGACGTGTACCGAGCGATCGACGCCGCACTCGCCGGGATTGCGCTGAATTTTGCGGCGTCAAACGTTACGATCACCGCTCCAATGGCGAGGGCCGCAATCCAGTCACTCAAGAAACACGACGAAAACCAGAGACCGGGGTGGCCCTGGGTAAATGGAAGCTGCGGAAGTAACGCAAAAATCAACACCGCCACGGCAACGGTTACAGCGAAACTCCACCTCGCGCGACGCGGCGGCAATGAAAACCGCTCACGGTAGATATAGGCCGCAACACCAGTCAGCCAGCACGGAAGAAGCAGCAGGATGTCAGGCGTAATTAGGGCCAGGATTCCAAATAAGATGATGTTTCTAACGAGCTGCTTTTCGACGAAGACGGCGACACCAAATAGTACATAATACCAGAACTCGTACGACAAAGACCAAAATGGCCGGTTCGACAAGGGACTTGCATTCAGCACCCATACGTTTTGGAGGAATGCAGCAGTCAGGAAATACCGCGGCATTTCCGCCCCTCTCGAATGTGACCCATAAAATTCTGGGTTCAGCGAAATTCCAATACGGAACAGGACAAGCGTCAGCAACAGCGCAGGACCGAATAGAGCCGCGACAGGCGTGCGATGACGAACTTTCGGGCATCCCGATTGCGCGCGAAAGTCGAATAAGCA
>BJFP01000502.1 GCA_014189875.1 Verrucomicrobiota bacterium
CCCAATCGACGGTCCAATTCGCGTGATAAACGCGGAATCCGGCGTCACTCTGCTCGCTGCCCGCGACTTCGAGCGAGGTGGTCCAATTCGTCACTTGACGATGGGGGCCGCTCTAGGTTTCCCCCCGAGAACGGTCGCCCAGAGGGATTTGATCAATTCCGCGTGATGCTGCGCGAGTCTGCCGGTGGGGCTGTCCGGCGCGCGACGGGCGAGTTCCTCATAGCGCGGACCGACGACTTCGAGCGTCTTCACGCTCACGTCCTGAATCTCCCTGTCAAGAATCGCCGCGAGTTGGCGATCGAGCGCGGCTTCGGCGGCAACAACGGGCCGGCGCAGCAATTCCGCCTGCTTGACTTCCACTCGCCCTGCCCATTCCGTACCGAGCGTCCGTACAAAAGGCCGCGTCCCGAGACGGCGCAGTTCATACCACTGCACCACGGGGTCGTTCAGCCCGGCGATGCGTTTCCATTCCTCCTCCGCCCATCGGCTCGCCTCATCTCGAACTGCGGTGCCGCGGGCGATCAATGCCAGCCATTGGCGCAAGCCGGTGGCGATTCCACCCTCGGGCAGGGCGTGACCCGTGTCCGGCCACGCATCAAAGGTCACCCGCGCCCCCAGCCGCGCAAATTCCTGGCTCGCGCGAAGCGAGGGCGGAAAATTTCCATCGAGCCGCCCGGTGCCCACATAGACATAGACGGGTGAACGGAACTTCTGTGGCACCGCATGCTGATGATGCACCCAGCCGCCACCCATGACACAGCCGCCAGCCAGCCCAGGTTCATGGGCAAGCAGCAGCGCGGAGAGCCAGCCGCCCTTGCTAAACCCCGCCACAAAAACCCTGCCCGCATCCAGTCGCACCTCGGCGGCAAGTCTGTCGCGCATTTCACGGAGAGCGGTTTGCTCGATGGCGACAGCCTCTGGTGTGTAATTGAAAACTGCGTCGTCCCGCGGTGGCATCCCCACGATGATGAAATCGCGCCCGCCCGTGTGCGCCCGCATCATCGCGACGTCCGCCTGCCCGCGCGTCCATGGGTAGAAAAAAATCGCCGGCCATGCCTGTGTTGGCGTCCAGTTTTCCGGCAGAAAAACGCGGGCGGGTTTTGGCAAGTGCGGCGTCCGCAACTCCTGCTCGGCACCAGCCTTCCAGTCGGCGGCGGCCAGGACCGGCCAGAGGGCGAAGATCAGAAAGACGCGCATGCTCAGAACGGGGACCGGCAGCAGGGCGGTTATGATTGTGAGGGTGGGTTTCATGGCCGTGGCTTGAGCAGCTCAAGCGATGATCCCACTGACTGCAGGAATTTGCTTTCGCGCCCGCCGCACCGGAAACGGTCAGAACGGGGACGGGCGTCGGGGAGTGAGGGGGTATGATCCAGCTTCAGCTTCATCACCTCGCCCGCGCGAGGCCCGCCCGTCTGCGCATGCCCGGGCCACCCACCCTCCAGCGCCATCGCAAGCAACAGAACCATGAACGGAAGCAATCGCGTCTTCATGCCCTTAAGATGGACCCGTTCCTGCCAGGGCAATCCGCATGAATGGCAGATACTCCCCGCATTTTGCCGCCTCTCTGCGCCGCTGCAGCCAGTCGGCTGCTTGCACAGCCCGCTCCCTGAGGGGGGACATCCCTATTTGCCGCGAGCGGCTTCCGTCCGCATGTGCTGATGACAGTCCGTGCACGTGATATTCATCCGAACCAGGTCCAGAGCCGCCGCATCCTCGTTCTTTTCCTGCGCGTGACGCTCGAGGTCGGCAGCCTGCTCCTGGAAATTCTTGCTCAGCCGCTTGTATCGCGGTGTCTGCTCCACGATATGCCACGAAGTCGCCTTGCTGATCATTCCCAGCGTCCTGGCGCTCTTTTCAACCTGATCAAAATCGCCAAGCGTGATGCCCTCGAGGATGCGATTCATCTGCGCGAGCTTGTCGCGCATCAGCAACTGGTTGCTCGTGGCCTGCTTGGGCGCCTTCGCCTTCGGCTTCTCCTCTTGCGATTGAAGCGCGGATAAACCGGCCGCCATACACATGGCGGCTATCATGATGCTTGGCCTCGGGAATTTCATATCGTTGATGACCACTTTGGCCATATCGGGCCATTGCTGCAAGGAATTTGGACTGTGGTGTGCATGGTGTGGTGTGTGTTTTTTACTGGCACCCAAATCGAGGCGTCTCCGGCGATGGCACTGGCTTGTCTGCGCATTGCCCGTGTGCTACACACACGGGCGGCTTGATACCGTCCGGCCTTTGGACCGGAGAGGCGGCGGGCTCGAGAGCCAATCTCATTTGCAGGCTCTTGCTCAGCCGGGGTCGGTTTTCCCGGCCCGCTGCCTCAAGTCGGGCGCTCTTCTTTTACTCGAACGTCAATAGACAAGCCGTGCGGACGAACTTGAATTCTGCGTGACGCAAACATCATCAATCCAAACACCAAACCATGAACCCTCTCAACCGTAAAACCCTCATCATCCTCGCCGCCTGTCTCATCTCCGCCGCCGCCTGTCTCACGGCGTATTGCTGGCCCGACCGGCATCCGCTCGAACGCCCATGCACCGTCACGACGGACCCTGAGTATCGCTACGGCTTTGCCGAGGTGCCCGCCGCGACCATCGTGGAGGTGCTTGGTTTGCGCTCCGCGCCGTATTACTCAGCCTACTTGAAGGCTCCCAGCTCCCGGCTCATGGCGGAAATCCGGCTCCCGCAGAGCGGCGAAATCGGCTACACCCCGCTGGATGACTTCGGGTCGGAGAACGCCGCCGTCCTCAAGAAAAAATACGACC
>BJFP01000503.1 GCA_014189875.1 Verrucomicrobiota bacterium
TTCGCACCACCCCCGCTGGCGGAAGCGGAAGCTCCGCGAATGCCGCCGTCACTGCGCTGACTATTGACGCGTCTCAGGCGGCGACTTTTTCCAGCACGCTCGCCGTGACCGGCGCGACCACGCTCACCGGAAATGTCACTCAGGCAGGCGCGCAGATTTACACACCGCAGGCTCTCAGCGGTGCCGGCGCGGTGAACGTGACGACGACATCCACGGCTTTCACGGCGACTGCACCGGCTCACGCCCTCACGCTCGCGGACGGAACGGCAGGCCAGATCAAGACTGTGTGCATGGTGGCGACATCTGGCGCTGGCACCGGCGTGCTCACGCCGACCACCAAAAGCGGATACACGACCATTACCTTCGCCGCCGCTGGCGACGCGGTGATGCTTCAATTCTTCACGACTGCCGGATGGTGCGTCATCGGCTCTCGCGGCTGCACAATCGCTTAACTCACACCATGAAATCACTATTCGACCTACAAACGGAATCCGGCCAACTATGGCTCGACATAACCGAACATCTCGCCGCGAAGGATGCCATCATCGCCGCGAAGGATGCCATCATCGCCGCCCTCACCACCGAGCGCGACGCGCACGCCAAGATCATCGCTGACTACATCGCCGCCGACGACGCGGGCAAGGCCAAGATGCTCGCGGAGGCCACCAAGACCGAGCACGAGAAGGCATGCGACGCGGCGCAGGCTGAGGCCGACGCAGCGCAGGTCGCGCTTGATGCGGCTCGCGCGAAACTCGACGCGCTGAAATAAATGAGACGACTGATCACCTATTTCGCGGACGCAAGCACGCCACTCCCAAGCCCGCTGGAGTGGGATCGGAAAATCATCCTCTACGTCGCGCTGGCGGCGGGGTTCGGCGGGTTCGCGGCGTTCGTGAGTCTGTTGCAGAAAGAGGACGTGCCGCTGCGATTGCGCACGGTGCTCTGCTACATCCTCGGTGGAGTCGTTGCTTCATCGGTGATCGTGATGTTGCTCATTGAGAAGTATGGTGCCAGCTACTTGCTCGCGGGCGTTTCCACGTTGGCCGGTTACAAAGCTCTCGACATTCTCAGCAACCTTGGCGTGGGCCTCATCGCGCTGGTCCGCCGTGCATTCAAAGACAAGGAGGAAGGCAAATGACACGTCGCCAATCTTTAACCGTCGTGATGCAAGTGCTGTTGGTCGCAATCGGCATTGCCAGCATCGCCGGTTTTTTCTACGAAAAATCCAAGGCCAAGACCGAGACTGAAAAAGTTCACACTGCTGTCCACGCCGCGGGTGCGGGCCGGTGGATTTGGTACATGGACGAAGACCGTCTGGAGTGGGATGACGAGATGTTTGTGATTTGGGGCCGCCAGCGCGCTGCATTCACTCCGACTTACGCAGGCTTTCTCGCCACGGTGCATCCGGATGACGTGGACCGCGTGGACGCGCAGGTGCAGGCCACGGTGAAGGCCAAGGGCAGCTACCGCGCTGTGTTCCGCATCGTGTGCGCGAACGGCAAGGTGGTCAAGGTGCGCGCGGCTGGCGGCACGTCCGCGGGTGGCCGCTACATGACCGGCATCTGCCTGCGTGCGGACATCGAGGAATTTGATTGCTGCCTTCCGCTTCCCAAGTAACCACCCCATGAAAAACGCCCTCACAATTATCGGCGGAATCCTCTCCGCGCTCGGCCCCGTATTTATTCACGCCGCAGCCAACTCGACAATGTGGTGGCTCGGAATGGCATTCGCCGCCATCGGCCCGGTGCTCATCGGCTCGCGTGGGCTTTTCGACCCGAAGCCCTGAACTACTAACCAACTCCTAATTCGCAGCAAATTGACACATGAAAAAGCAACTCATCATCATCGCCATCATCGCCACCATCATCACCGCGCTGACCGGCTGCGCTGGCACAGACTGGCCCGCCGTGCGCCGTGACGCCGCGACCATCCTCGGCAAAGTGGCCGTCGTTGAACTGCGCGGCCTCGTCGCGCACAACCTCGGCAGTGACTACGGGCACGCGGCTGCGCAGGCCGCATGGGGCGCAGTGGACGTGGCGGACATCGGCCAGCTTGTGCGCGATGCCACGGGGCATCCTATCGCCGCCAAAGCTGTGCAGACCATCGCAGCGGATGCGCTGGCGACGCACCACCTCAGCAAGGCGACCGTGATTAACGCGGTGGCAACGGCGCTTTCCGAGGCGGCATTTGCCGGGAGCAAGTGACGCTCGACGCTGACGAAGTGCGGCAGTTCCAGCGCGCCGTTGGAGCCGCGCCAGACGGCATCTTTGGCCCTGCGACGCTCAACCTCGGACTGGCATGGATAGCCGCGCACGGCGGGACGGAAGCGCCAGAGCCATCCACGCCCGCGCATCCGCCTACGGGCCTGCTAGACCCGCGCAGCGAGGGCATCCTCGCAACGCTACATCCGCAGGCGCAACAGCCTTTCCGCGACCTGCTACGCGCGATCAACGCAGCCGTCGCGCCAGCCGTGGGCAAGTGGATCTCCGGCTACCGTGGCGAAATGGAGCAAAACCAAGCCGTCGCGAACGGCGCGAGCAAAGCGCGATGGCCCCACTCCGCGCACAATGGCGGCGGCGGCAAAGTCGGCTTCGCGTGCGACATCGGCTTTTTCTCGGCTGACGGCAAATACATTGACGAGGGGCCGCAATATGACGTGGCCGGGAATCTCGCGCGCGCCGCTGGATTCCACTGGGGAGCGGACTTCGGTGACCGCCCGCACATTTGCCTGCGACCGCCGAGCCTGCGCGCGATGAGCGAAA
>BJFP01000504.1 GCA_014189875.1 Verrucomicrobiota bacterium
GGCACCGTCATAAACCGCTCTTATGAACATCCGGGAATCCCGCTCGGATGCGCCTGGCAACTTGAGGAACGCCGCGAGGAGCGCGCGGAAGGCGTCGTGCAGCGTTTTCGCGATGAAGTTCAGCGTCTTCATGCTCGCGATCTCCGCCTCGACGGACACCGTGAACGTGCCGTTCCGATTGTCGCGGATCGTGCCGTCGATTCGATACGCTGCGAGGATGGCGAATTTCACGAACACGGCGATCTCCCCGTCGTGGAATACCTCGTCCAAAGCGCGGGCGTGTTGGCCGCGTCGGATGCTCGATGCTCCGGGCGTGTCCACGAACAGATCGCCCCCGTCCGGGTTCGGCGCGGCGAAGTCGAATGCGGCCTCCAGCCTCGCGAGCTTGCGGGCGGCGCTGTCTTTCTCGCCGTCCACTCCGCGGGCGACAAGCTCGGCCAGCTTTGCGCGTAGGATGTGCGCTTTCGTCGTCGCGGGCTTCATGGCTGCACCCTCCGCACGTAGATTCTGCCGAATTGCTTAGTGCCTTCAGCCTCGCGGCGGCGTGTCGTAACGGCGCTGTACCGGCCCGATGCCCATAATTCAGCGGCGAGACGCTTGCAGGCTTCCCACTCCATATCGGAAGTGCAATAGGGGATCATTGGCTCGCGGGGCTTTGCGGTTGCGGCGCTCACTTGGCACCTCCTGTCGCGATGGCGATGGCGGCGCGGGCGTTGATCGTCGCGTCGTCCAGCTCAATAAGTGCTGCGGTGGTGATGGCGCGGCAATGGGCATCGACGGCGTTTGCCAGTCGCTCCAGCGCGGCGAGCAGGCAAGGACTCGCGGCGATGAGGCGGGCGTTGGATTCGGCATTATTGCATCCCTCCAAGTGGCAGACGGAATAGTGAGCATCGGGCGCGCTCACTGTGTAGCCGGGTGCCCATTTGTCCGCGCTCCAAGGTCCGGGCGTTGGCGTGCCCTGTGACGTGGGCGGCGGCGGTGTACCTGAAAGCAGGGCGTCAGCTTCCACGACCAACTCGGCGAGCGTGTCGGACTCGATGGCCCGATATTTCTCGAATTTGCCAGCCGTGACGCACACGCCCTGTTTTTTCGCGACATTCTCGCGAAAGGTGGAGAGGCAGTAGGAGGCAATGCGAAAATCGCCGTCGTGGACGACAATTTGAGGACCGAGATCGGCGGCGTGGACGGGCTTGGGGACAAGCTCGAACGAAAGGCCAGCCTTGGCGGTGATTAGTGTGATGTTTTTCATGGATTAAGCCTCCAGTCCGCGCTTCGCATCCAGCATCGCGAAATCACGCGCTTCATGCGGTTCGGTTCCCCACGCTTCGCCGATTGTGTCACCGTCTGCGTCTGTCACCCACGCTTCCCAGCCGTAGCCGTCGGGAGACTCGGTGCAGTGCATTGTTAGAGCGTGCGCGCCCTGTGACGTGGCGACGGACTGAGCCGGCGCGGGTGGTGTGGTGGTAATGTTTTTCATGGTTTTGTCGGGTTTTGTTGGGTTTTGTTGGGTTGCTGTGCTAGGGGCTGATCCTGTCCGCTGTTGCGCGGGATTGCTCCGCGCGGATGCGGTCGGTCTCGCGGCGGCGGCGGTTCGTCGTGCGCACGAATGCGCCCCGGCGGGACAGTTCGCGGCGGGCTTCGGCGAACGTGATGTTGCCGGCGTTCGCGATGGACAGCGTGAGGGTGTTCAGGTCGTGGGATTTCATGGGTTGTCGGGTTGCGTTGAGTGTGCGGTCTTGATTACGGCTGGTAGTGCGATCCGTCGGCGTTCTCCGCTGCGTAATACGGGCGGTTGTTTGCGTCGCGGAATAGCCGATCTCCGCGGCTATTGGTTTCGGGTGCGACTCTTTCGCGAGATACGCAGATGAAGCCCGCCAGCTTCGGTTCGGTCTTCTGGTTTTTCTTGACGGTTTTTCCGGTCGTGAGGTTGTGCATCGTGTAGGTGTTCATTGGTAGGTTGTCGGGTTGTTGGATTGCGCGGAATTGCGCCTTGCCCCGGCTGCGGGTGGAACGCTGCCGGGGCAGTGGCGAGACTACGCGGCGACCGCTTCGGGGTGCCTGCTCACGCGGCGCGCGAGGGCGAGGGCGAGCCGGATCGCGGATGGGTTGCCGGTGCGGATGAGTGATGGGAGCGGCGCGGATGAGCCGATCCCGTGCTGCTGCTGGAATTGCTCGATGCCGGGAGGGCAAAAGCCCAGTGCGCGGGCGTCGGCGACCGTGGCGACGATGGAACCGCAAAGCCGGGCAACGAGTCGCGCGCGGCGCTCCTCTTTTGCCGATTTCACACGATCAAGCTGTCTGATCTGTTCGTCGCTCCACTCGCGACGAGCGGCGGCGAGCTTGCGGGCGAGCCCCTTGTCTGCGTCCGATTGTGAGATCGTGGAGTGGTAGCAGATCGAGCCGAAAAACGCGATCCAGCCGATTTCGGAAGTGATGCCTTTTCCTTTTTTCTTCACCCAGGCGCATCGCCCGTCCTGCGCGATCCCGATGAGAGGCAGGCCATCACGATCTGAGAGCGTGCGCAGTTCCTCGCGCTCGACGAGTAGCGGCGACCACTCCGGGGAGACGTTGACGACGTGATCTGCGTCGGTCTTTTTGAAGGTGCATTTGCGCGAATATTGCGCGCCCTTCTCGGTGTAGGTGTCGGCGGATGGGAAAGCGGAATCGGACCACGTTGCACGGCAGTCTGTTTCCCCGCTGTACGTCTCGCCGAAAAACGCGGCCCTGCGTCCGATTTCAAGCGCGGCCTTTGCGGTG
>BJFP01000505.1:0-1700 GCA_014189875.1 Verrucomicrobiota bacterium
GATCCCACATGCCCGGATCGGGATTGAAGCCCGACGGTGATCGCGGCGGCTCTGCGAGTCCATGCGCAGCGTCACTTTCAGGTGAAGCCATCGGCCGCAGTTCCGGCGAGCTCTTGCGGAATCTCAGCCCCCCTTCCGCGCCGATCGCATCCGCAATCCCGAGGCCCATGAGTGATGCGCACGCCCAGAACACCGGACGGATTCGCCGGGAGGGCGAGAGCGGGCTCTGTGTTGGCATCGGCACGCGCGGTTCATACGACGAATGCGAAACGCGGCGCAACGCGAAACGCGGCATCATGCCGGCCCGACGCATCCAGTCGTCCTTTTGGTGTGCTTCGCGGTCACAGTCTGTGAGGCGCTCACTCTCGCCCACCCCGCCCCCCAGCCATCCATGTTGGGGATTGAACCCTGGAGTCCTTCCGCTGTGCACGCATCATGATCGTCGAACGCATTCCCGAAGTTCTCGCTTTGCCGACTGAGCAGAAGGAGCTTCTTGCTGAAGAACTCTTGAACCAAGTCGTGTCGGAGAAGGAAAAAGATCCCGCCCTGCTGAATCTCCTGCGCCAGCGCCTCGCGGAACACGGGGCAGATCCGGCGAGCGGTGTGCCATGGGAGGAATTGCGTGACCGCCTGCTGAGTCGTCGGAATGGGTGAGATCGTTTGGAAGCGGGGCGCGGAAGATGACTTGTTGCGCATTTTCGCGGAGCTGGAGGATTTCCGCACCGGCTCCGGTGAGACCTTCACTCGGAGGCTTGATGCCGTCTTGCAAAATCTCCGGAGCCATCCGGGACTGCCACCCGTCTTCGAGTAGCCGATGCGCCGCCTCGTGGTCGGCAATACCGGCTATGGGGTCTTCTACACGACGGAAGATCGCGGCATCATCATTCACGCCCTCATTCATCTCAGTCAGCACCCCGAAGGCATCCGGGCGAAAATCCGACGCCTGCTCGGCTTGGGTTGAATGGGAAAAATCGGACGTGTCGGGAAACACCCTCATCCGGGCAGTTCCCGCGAGCGGCTTTCACGCGTCGTTTCCCATGCGTCCGCCGCGGCAGCCGCCTCTCCGCCGCGCAAAACCCACCGCCCGTTTTTCCGCGCAAGACTTCCGCGGGAGGCTTCGGGCTCGCGCAGGGGATCGAGTTCACGGAAGAGCACGCCCTTTTCCGTTTCCGGCAATTCCTTCACCGCTTCGATGATTTCGGCGACGGTGCTCATGGCCCGAAACTCTGGCACGCGCTTGCCTTGATCTCCGCGCCGTCGAGGATCGCGACGCGAAACAGCGCCAGCCCGCCGTGCGCGTGACCCTGAAGATCGCCGAATACCTCGACACGCTCGAACAGGAATTCGCCCCGCTGTGCCCGAACATGATCCCTGCCGACGAAACCGCCGGCAGTGCGCGGCGGTGAGGCGCGAAGGTAGCGTGGAAAATTGATTTGGCAGCGGAAACCGTCGCGGGTTAGCCTTGCCCAGCCGCTCCGACCACACCGCAAAGCTCCGTCTCGTCACTGACTAACTGTCCCTACTCCTTCCGATAAATTAGGATCAACCCCGACGCATATCCCTCTATGTCAGACATAACATTTGCATGCCCAAAATGCCATCAGTCCCTCGATGCACCTGAAGAAATAGTCGGCAACTTGATCGAGTGTCCAACTTGCAAGTTGATAATTGAAGTTCCGATTCGTAGTCAGGCGGCGGAG
>BJFP01000505.1:1710-2742 GCA_014189875.1 Verrucomicrobiota bacterium
GAATCCCGCGCCTCCTCCTCCACCCACGCAGCCAGAGTCAAACCGCTACGTCGCGCTCTTCTATATCTGCAGGAACGGACAAACTGTCGAAGGGCCACTACCAGCGGATCAACTATTCAGCATGATTCAAAGAAAGGAACTTGTTCCATCCGTATTGGTTTGCGTGGCGGGAACCGATACGTGGCACCCACTAAATACGATGACAGATCTGAACCTCGCACCCGCAGAAAACTCTTCAGATATGGCTTCACACCGCCTCGTATTTGGAATTGGTTCGTGCGTCGCGGCTGGGTTACTGATTTTTTTATCTATTTCATTATCTGGCCCCTCCAAGAAAGATAAGGTGGATCTCGAAGTGCTTTCTGTCATGGTTGATACTTTTATAATGAATGTTGACCTCGGAGGCCAAATTGGAATTCTCAACAAAGAAAGCGAAAAGAATTCGGTCCTTTATGAGGAGTGCATCGCAGAATCGAACCGACTAAAGAAGGTGTTTTCTAGGCAGCCGGAAATTCTCAACGCTTTGCATCAGCAAGCATATATCTTGAAGCGCTGGGGGCACGTCAATAACGGCTTCGAAAGCGTCACGCCCAGAGAAAGAAAGGAGGATAAAAAGACACTCTACGACCTTAAGCCAAAATTCGACTCCTTGGCCCGATAGAATCTTCGGGACGATTCATTTATCACGCATGGGTGTGAGCAGTTTGATGAATGACATTGAGTTAGCCTGCCTCTTACTGCCGCGCGGCAAGGGGTAGGTGCGGTTCTGATATTCGGCGGCATCAGTGCTATTGCTCGGGGTTGACGGAAGGCATGGCGGGACTTCCGCGGGAAATACAGCCATCTCGGCAGACGATTTGTCTTGCATTTGGAAGGGCGAAAAATAAAAGTTTTTATGGCCGTTGTAAATCGCTTAGCTTCACCCGCATCCACTTCCGTCGGCACCGAGATCTTCGAGCCCCTCTTATTAGGTGTCGAGACCCTGCCAAGCTATCGCAAATGCATTAAGTGTCGCGATGAAGTGTGGCTTCA
>BJFP01000506.1 GCA_014189875.1 Verrucomicrobiota bacterium
GCACGATGCCGTGATCTTTGACGTAAACGAGCGTGTTCGCCGTTCCGAGGTCTATTCCGATGTCGTTGGAGAAAAGTCCAAGTAGGCCATTAAGCATCGCGCTTCCGAGAGTTGAGAAGGGGCGCGGAGTCAGCGCCCCTGCGAGTGGAGAAATCCGCGCGCCACCACCCGCGAACGGGGGAGAGGTGCGAAACTGGCGCGGAAGATTTCATGTTTCGTGGAAATAAGGGGCGGCCTTTTAGGTTCCACGCGGAGGGGCGTCAAAGAAAATTCCCATAAATGTCGTTTTCGTGACAGCGCGCGCGGGAGCAATCAGATTCGCCTCCCGCCATTTCCGGCATGGGTTCCGACAATTTACGAGATGGCGCGGCTTCCGGTTTCCGGCTTGATTGCCCATACGAAACCGCTCCGGTCCGACGCATGAAGCATCCAGCAATCCCTCAGCCGAATTTGAGATGAAGCTCGCATCCGTAGCATTCAGGGCACCGTCACGCATCGTGACCAATGACGAAATTCTCGCGATGATTCGCGAGCACAGCGGAGACATCTACGACGGAAAGATCGACCGGATGCTGCACGAGGTGAAGGTTTTCCTGGAGAAGTCCGGGCTCGTCCAGCGGCACTGGCTGAACGGCTCCGAGAGTCCGATCGGTCTCCTCTCGGCGGCCATCGCGGAGGCGCTGGAAAAGGCGGCGCTCGCCGCGTCCGACGTGGATTTAGTCATCTACGGCGGCGTCGATCGCGGGTTCGTGGAACCGGGCGATTCGTATCTCATCGCGCACGCGACGGGACTTCGGAATGCGAAGTGTTTCGACGTGATTGACGCGTGCAACAGTTGGATGCGCGCAGTGTACATCGCGTCGAATCTCATCCGGAGCGGCGAGGTGAAAAACGCGCTGGTTGTGAATGCGGAATTCAGCATGAGGGAGCGCGGCTACATCAATCCGCACGCGTTCCGCGTGCAGAAGACATCGGACCTGCACTTCCTCTTTCCCTCGTACACACTCGGCGAAGGCGCGACTGCGACAGTATTGCAGAAATCCGCGGATGTCCGCGAGCCGATGTCCTTTCAGTTTTCATCGAGGCCGGATCTCGCGGAACTCTGCGTGATGCCCACCGAGGGATTCCGGGGCCGGTGCGTGCCGACGGAAAAAATGGACGAGTGCCGCCCGCACCGATTCTCGTCGTTCGGCGCCGATCTGTTCCGCGAGGCGGTGCCGGAAATGGAGAAACTCGTGCGAGCGGCAAAGGTGGAGCACGATGCGGTGAAGGCGATCTTCACGCACTCCGCGACACACAAATCGTGGGTGAAGGGCTTCGAGGGGTTCGGGCTCTCGGACAAGATGTTCTCGATTTACCCGGAGTTCGGAAACATCGCTGCGGCCTCCATCCCGGCGGCGATTGCGACTGCGATGCAGCGCGGCGTCGTGGCCACGGGCGATGCGCTGCTTGCGTGTGTGGCGAGCGCAGGCATGTCGTTTTCACTCTGCAAATTCACACTGTGATCAGGCCCCGGACTGCCCCGCCATCCGATCCTCTTCAGAACTCCAGCGACATGCGCACAGAACAAAAAGCCTGCTCCGTTTCCGGCCTGGTGTTCGTTTTTCTGATCGCGATTCACTTGCCGGCTGCGGCTGAACCGAAGGGCCCGCAGTCCGCTGATCCGGAAGCCGGCGGGTGGAAGCTCATGTCGCAGTCTGCGAGCCTCACGATCCACAGCCGTCCGCACAAGGAGGCGGGAATCCAAGAGGTGAAAGCGACGGGTCAGATCAATGCCGCGCCCGATGTCGTCCGGCGCGTCCTCGAGGACACGGATGCCTACACGCAATTCATGCCCTACGTGATCGAGTCCCGCGTGGTCGCGCGGGAGGGCAGGGCGGTGGTCGTCTATCAGCGCCTCTCGCCGCCGATGATGAAGGACGTGGACTACACGATGCGTATGAGGTTCGAATCTTACCGTGCCGAAGGCGGAGGCCGGGGCCAGTGGATTCGATGGGATGCAGCGGAAGACATCGGCGTCGCGGAGAAAAAGAAGGTGGTCCGCCTGAAGGTGAACGACGGCTATTGGCTGCTGGAACCGACCGCCAACGAAGGGCAGACCCGCGCGACCTACTGGCTGCATTCGGACTGTGGAAAGGCGATGTCCCCGGCGCTCGTGGGCATCGCGAACCGCACGACGATTCCGAAGATTTTCCAAGGAGTGCGGAGTCAGGTGAAGCGCGAAAAATATTCCGCGCCGAACCGCTGAGTTTCGCGAGGCGCGATCGATGTGCGTGCAGGACGTCGCACGGCTGCATTGCATTCGAGGAATGCCAGGCGGTAGTGTCCCGCACATGAATGTCCCCAGCATCCCGGAAATTTCGCGCCGATCCTTTCTTCGCCGCGCAGCACTCGCCGCTGCCGTGCTGCCTGCGGCCCTGCATTCCGAGACGGTCACGCTGCCTTTTGAAAACGGTGAGCGTGAGCTGGTGAAGTATCCTCAGAAGCGCGCGCTCATCCGGCTCACGTCGCGTCCGCCGCAGCTTGAGACGCCGTTTGCCGTTTTCAACGACGGCGCGATCACGCCGAACGACGCATTCTTCGTGCGCTACCATCTTGCCGGTTCGCCGCCCGCGCGCGAGTTGCTCACGGCGGATGCGTTTCGCGTGCAGGTGCTCGGACGCGTGAAGACGCCGCTGAAGCTGAGCGTGGAGGAGCTGCGCGCGAATTTTGAACCCG
>BJFP01000507.1 GCA_014189875.1 Verrucomicrobiota bacterium
AGGATCATCGACTCAGCAACGTCGCGAGGAATGTCGAACGCGCCGCGTTTCTGGGACCCACGCGAGCATATTCCACGGTTGGACTTCAGTATCTGCGAAGTGGTCACGTCTTCGAGTGGGCTTAGATCACTGTTGATCTTGCTCACCGATCGCCCATCTAACGTACGGACGATTTCGGATTTGCCGCCGAAGCCGACAATCGAAATATGAACGTTTGCACCGTCGAGAATCCAATCTTTGTCACTAATTGCGAAAAAGATGGTTCCAGTTTCGGCGATTCGCGATAGCACCTCACGATTTTTGCCGCCACGAATTCCTTGAGTCGCAAGTAGGCCGGCGCTAGTTGACCGCCCTTGCTCTATCGCTGCCCGGGCTCTCTCAAACCAATAGCAACAGAGGTCGCTAGACGGTGGAAGTCGGCCATTGTAAACGGCAAACAGCGCGGCGACGTATGCGACACTGAGTTCAGAACGCAAAAAACTTCGGCCGAGGAACGGCGGGTTCCCCACGATCACGTCGGCCTCCGGCCACTCGGGTTCCTTCGGATTCTGCGGGTCCGTGAGGTCGATGATCGCGTCGGTGTTTCGGATCGTGTCGATCGGTTGGAGGATCGGATCACGCGGCGCGGCGAAGCCGTTGAAGTGCATCCACTGGAGATAACCAATCCAAATGACCACTTGCGCCAGTTCGGCGGCATAAGGATTGATTTCGAGCCCGTAGAGTTGCGACGGTCGCACCTGCGGCAGCAGCGTCGTGCCGAAGGTGGCGGCCTTCGCGATGACTTCCTTTTCCAGATCCAGAAGGAGCGTGATCGCCACGTAAAGAAAATTTCCCGACCCGCAGGACGGGTCAAGAATTTTGACAGCGGCCAGTCGCTCGACGAAGTCGCGGAGAAGTCTATCGAGTTCCTTTCGGGCCTTGGCGGCCTTTTTCTTGTCGGCAAGCTGCGGCCATAGTTCCTCCGCGCGGCTTTGGACGGCGGCCCATTCCCGTCGCAGCGGAGCCATCAGGACTGGCTCCAGGAGCGTGAGGATGTCTTCCCGGCTTGTGTAGTGAGCGCCGATTTGGGATCGCTTCGCAGGATCAAGGGTACGCTCGAAAAGCGTTCCGAAAATGCTCGGCTCGACACTCGCCCAGTCGTAGGCGTTGAGCGTGATGAGCCGCTCCACGTCGGTGCTGAGAAGCGACGGCACGGGCTCTCCCGCCTTGAACAAGCCGCCGTTGAACCAAGGGACGGAAACGGGGCCATAGTCGCCGCCGCTCGCCATGCAGTCGAACAGGGATTTCAGACGGCCGGCCAGCCGCGCGGGGTCTTTCTTCGCGCCCTCGATCGTGGAGCGGAATGTCCGGTCGGGGAGAAGATCGATGTCTTCGGCAAACATGCAGAAGAGGAGCTTCATCGCGAAGTGGGCCGCGTCATGCCCCGTGATGCCGCGGTCGCGCCACCCGTCGATCATGGTGGCAAACGTCTTCGCCGCCTCGACCGTGATGTCTTCGGTCGTGTGTTCCGGACGCAAAGCCTGCGGATCGTGAAACAGCTTGCGGAGAGTGCCTAGATTCACCGGGTGGTCCAGTGAGTCGAGGTCGAAGGCGTACACCCGTTTGGCGCAGCCAGTGAAGTTGGTGTGAATCTCGAAGCGGTTCAGGTCGCAGACGACCAAGAGCGGTGGGTTTTCAAGTGATTCGCGGTAGAGCTGGAGCTGCGCGTACGCCGCCTTCAAGTCCTTATGCTTGCCTTTGTATTCCCAGCCGAAGTAGCCGCGTTTCCACACGTCGGCCCAGCCGTTGCCACCCTCGGACTTTTCCACGCCCCGCTCGAAGGTGTACTCCTCGCCGGTCGGGTCAGCCTCCGCGGGCGTCGGGTGGCCGAGCATCCGGCACAGGTCGATGAAATGCTCCTGGCAGGCTGCCCGTTCGGATAGGTCGGCCGGCTTCCACTTCGCGATGAAGGCGTGAGGCGTGAGGGATTGCAACATGGGGCCAGAGTGTACGCCCCCCGGTAGAGCGGGACTAGCCAAGCGTTTGGGCTGCGAGCAAAACCGACTGAGGCGTCACAGGCGAACGAAGTGGGCCATTGGAAACCGCGGCCGCGCGTCAGTGTTTGGTTTTGTGTTCGGGCGGGGGGCTCGATACATTCCGCTCGACGGCGGCGAACAGCGTGATCCAACGTAGGCCTCAGAAGACGGAGTCGCAGACTTGAAGATTCCAAGCAAGGTTCGGGATGAGTACATGGAGCTTGGAAAGAGCTTCCAAGGGACGTCGGGAATGCTCATGAAGGCGATGCAAGCGTTCACCAGGCGTGAGGCGAGAAACCTGCTTGCCGCCGGCGCGTCGAAGCCAGAACTAGCCGATGGCTTCAAACAACTTGCGGCGGACTGCTACGAGAAAGCGTGCCGCGAGAAGTGGATGAACGATTATGCGCTTGACCTGGCGGAAACCGTGCGGGCAGCGGTCGTGTCCTTACGAGCGAAGTAGACGGCGGACGGTCTTGCCCGCGGCTGGGACGGAGGCGGCGGGAGCCATGACCCGCCAGCCCGACGCGAGACGAGGAGCCGCCGTCGCGAACGGCCATCTCAATCGAGGAAGCGACAAGTGCGGCGGTTGCCCGGCGGCATGGATGCCGCCGATGAGGCTGGCAGGATGCCTTCTGGCGGCCGCTTGCGGCCGCTTCCTCTAGCCGCACGATGCGGCCATCAGCGGCGGGGATGCCCT
>BJFP01000508.1 GCA_014189875.1 Verrucomicrobiota bacterium
CTATTCGGTCATGATCGATTTCGACCGCGAGACCCGTGGCATCAAGCGCCGCAAGGCAAATGGAAACTCCAACACTGCGCGCATCTCTCGTTGCGGCATTTCCGAAGGAAGCCCACCAGCGCCCCTGTTTTTTCACGACTGTCAGCGGACCGTGCTGCGCTGATGTCTTCTCGATCAACTTCCACAGAACTATGGGATTCGAGCTGTATTACGGATAGACCTTCTGTTTTCGGATAACGGTCTTCGACCAATCCACGGCGGGCAGAAACCGCTGAAAAAACGGGTCGCTCAACGCATCATGCGCTTCAACCTCTGTTGCAAACTGAAAGAGCCCGTGGGGATCGACCCCATATTCTTCGACGCCATCACCTGTCACATGCTCTCCGATCAGGGCTTCCAGATCGGCAGCCGAAACCACCCGATGTGTCGAGGGGGCTGATTCGCTGGACATGGACAATTGGCGTTCTGAAATGCTTTATCCAATTTATCGGGACGAGCGGATGATGACAATCCGTAAACGCCTGTCCTGAAATGGTTGGCCGACTAGGATTCGAACCTAGACTAGGGGAGTCAAAGTCCCCTGTGCTACCTTTACACCATCGGCCAGTTGGAAAGTTGAGAGGTGAGGGGTGAGAGTTGAGAGGGCGGAGGCCCGGCGCTCAATCCTAAATTCCCCACATCTCAACTTTCACCGCTCAACTCTCAACTTTCCCCGCCCGGCGCTTGAGCGTGATGCGCTTGATGCGGGCGTCGTCCTGCGGGCTCCAGGTCATCACGTCCGGGTCGTCCTTGAAGGCGTTGTGGATGACTCGGCGCTGGTAGCTGTTCATCGGTTCGAGCTGGTAAGGGCGGCCGCTGGTGCGGACGACTTCGGCGATTTGCCGGATGCGATTGACGAGCGAGTCGTCCTGGATTTCGCGCCAGTGCTCGATGTCCACGACCACGCGCGGGGCGTCCTTTTGCTGCGCGATGAGGATGCGGTTCAGGAGGTACTGGATGTCCTCGAGGAGTTCGCCGCGGCGTCCGAGGAGGTGTTCGCGTTCGGGTGAATAGACCTGGAGCGTGAGGCCTTTTTCATTCGGGAATTCCTTGATCTCGAATGAAAAATCCAGGTGGCCGAGCATCGTGTCGAGCAACTCCTTGGGGTTCGCATTCATGGCTTCGGACTTTTTGAGGGCGTGGTTTTATGCGGAAGTGGGAACGAGGACGACCTTGTTCTGTCTCTTCGTAATTTGCAACTGAACGATGGAGATCAAGTTCTGAATCGTCCAGTACAGTGCGAGGGCGGAGGCGAAATTGTAGCACATGAAGATGAAGATGAGGGGCATGAACATCATCATCTTCCGCTGCGCGGGATCGCCGCTCTGCGGGCTGAGCTTCATCTGCAAAATCATGGTGACGGCCATGAGGAGCGGGAGGGGATTGATCCCGAAGCCGAAGAGGTGTGCGACGGTGTCGGGCTGCGAGAGATCCTTCACCCACCAGAAGCCGTGGTGACGCAGTTCGACGGCCTTGCCGAGCATGTTGTAGAAGCCGATGAAGACGGGGATCTGGATGAGCATGGGCCAGCATCCGCTGAGTGGATTCACGCCGGCCTTCTTCCACACCTTGCCCATCTCCTGCTGGAATTTCACGGGCTCCGCCTTGTACTTTTCCTGGAGCCGCTTCATCTCCGGCTGCAGGGCGGACATCTTTTTCATGTTGTTGTTCGCCTTGGTCTGGAGCGGCCAGAGGAGCGCCTTCACGCAGATGGTGAGCAGCACGATGGCGAGCGCGTAGCTGCCGGTCATCGCGTAGAGGCCGTTCATCGAGTTCAGCAGTCCGCGGCTGAACGGGCCGGTCGGGATGCCGAGGAATGAGCCGTAGTCGAGGACGTCCTTTTCCTTGTTGTCGAGCAGCTTGAGGCGGCGCAGTTCGCGCGGGCCGGCGAAGATGCGGAAGTGCTTCGTGGCCTTCGCGCCTTTCTCCAGCGCAAAGCCGGGCACGGCGAGCGCGCCGTCCACCTTGTGCATCGCGGACTTCGCGGGGTCGAGTTCGTGGCCCGCGTTGCGCCACACGTCGGCGGTCACTTCGCTGCGCTTCGCCCACACGCCGGTGCCGAGATTTTTCACGAGGTCCTCGGTGTTGCCGGTGTCGTAGCCGAGGATGGTGACCATCGTGGTGAAGTACTGGTTCGTCACCGCGCTCCAGCGGATCTGGTCGCCATTCTGCCGGAAGACGGGGCGCTCCGGGTGGCTCCACATGAGGATGCCGCCGGCGGAGAACCAGTCCACGGCCTGAAAATTATTCGTGCCGTCGCGCCACCAGTCGAAGCCCTGGTATTGCCGCGACTCGACGGCGTTCACCGGCGCGGCGCTGCCCGTGTGGACGAAAAGCGTGGGCATCATCAGCGGCTGCTCGCTGGTGTTTTCGTAAGTCACGTCGAGGCCGATCGAATACTCGGAACTCAGCGTCTTCTCGCGGGGGAGGATGAATGTCTTCGTGAGCCTGAGGTGGCGCGCTTCGTCGGTGCGCTCGAAGGTGACGCTGTGCTCGATGTCGTTCACGGTCATCTTCCACGGCTGCTTGAGCAGCGCTTCGTCGCCCGGTTCCTCGCTCGTCGCGCCGATTGCGATCGTGCCGAATTCATTGATGACAACCGGCGTGCCATTCTTCTTGTCCTTGAAATGCTCCATCAGCGTGCCGCGAATGATGCCGCCGCCGTAAG
>BJFP01000509.1 GCA_014189875.1 Verrucomicrobiota bacterium
CGGTGCCGGTTGCAGCGGTGAAGACCACGCCGCCCGCGCAGACTTACCGCAAACCCGTGGCCGAAAAAACGGCCGCGGCGAAGAAGGAGGAGAAGGCCGAGCAGATGTCGCTCGAGCCCGCGAACCGCGGACGTTTCGAGAAATCCGAGCCGACCATCGTGGATGGCCAGGATCTCGACGTGCCGACTTTCCTGCGGAAAAATGTGAAGGTGAAGTAGGGCAACGCGGAACGTGCGGGAGCAGGACGACGTGCATCGGGTATGGTGGGCGTCCCGCTCAGCACCCGGCGGACGCCAGCTTGTGGGCGCACCTCTCTCGACGCCCGATTGTATTCCGCAGGATGCGGAATACGGCAGGCGAGACGCCCACCCTACCCGAGACATGCCGGTGTGTTTTCCGGGAACGTAATTTTTTCCCAACGCCTCACCGCGGGGCAGCGGCGAGCTTCCAGATTTCCTGCTCCTTGGCCTCGCTGAGCGGGAGCCTCTGCCCCATCTCCTCTGGGAATCAGCGCTTGGTCGGGTCGCGGTGGTCGCGCGACCATGTCCTCCCCGCCGACAAATGAGAGGAGCAGTGCGGCGAGGGTTCGCATGGCGTGGGGTGATGCACGGTAGAAGCGGAGACGGGAAGAATTCTGCGCGCGTTTCTTCTGCGCATCAGCTCACCGAAGTTCGGGAAACGGCCGCTATGAAGTTTGGCGCTGAGCGGCGCGGCACGCAGCGGCTTTGCCATGTCGCGATGCACAGCCAGATTCAGAACGCGCCTGCGGCGGGCCAAACATCCAGCATCCAACATCCAGTGCCCCCCAACACCCAGCCGCCTGCCGCTGCTCAGAGACTGAATAAAAAGTGCCCGCGGGTAGTGGGAAAGGCGATGGATGGAAACGCAGAGACGCAGAGTAAAACGGGGCCAAACCGCCTTCCACCTGCCTCTCTTCTCTGCGTCTCCGCGTCTCCGCGTCTCTGCGTCTCTGCGTTTCTTTCTCCGACTTATTACACAGTCTCTCAGTAGATTTTCACGAACGCCTTTTTCCGCAGGCGTTGCAGCCACTCCTGCTGATCCTTCTGGCGCTCGACTTGCAGGAGCTGGGCTTCGATCCCTTTGCGCAGTTCCTTCAGCGGTTTCACCGTGCCGCCCTTTTTCTGCTCCACGAGCATGAGGTAGAAGGCCCCGTTCATCTCGACGATGTCGCTGACTTTTCCGGTCTGCAGACGGAAGAAAACCTGCTCCATCTGCGGGCTCAGATCGCCGTGCTTCACCCAGCCCCAGTCGCCGCCCTTGTCCTGCGTCGAGTCCTCGGAATACACCCTCGCGAGGTCGGCGAAGTCCGCGCCGCGCACGATTTTCTCACGGATTTCCTGGGCCATCTTGCGCTTCTCCGCGGGCTTGGCGCCGTGGTTGATCTTGATCATGCGAAGCTTCACTTCGTCGTTCGTCGTCCACTCCTGGATGTGCTGGTTGTAGTACCGCTCGATTGCGCCCGGCACGAGCATTGGCTCGTTCTTCACCTCGCGCGAACGCATGGCTTGGACGATGATTTTGTCCTCCTCCATCTTGCGGATGCGGTCGAGCGTGAGGCCCTGCGCGGCGATGGTGCGCATGAAGGCCGACTTGTCCCCGCCAAAATCCTCGCGGATGATCGCGTTCACACGGTCGTCAATCGCGTGGGGCGGGATCTGGCCCTTCATTTTTTTGAACTCCTGCAGGATGAGCTGGCGGTCAACGAGGTCGTTCAGCGCGCGGATGCGGACCTCCTTGATGCGCGTGGCGAGTTCCGCGCCGGAGTAGTTCGTCTTGAGCGAATTTTCCAGCGCGTTCGTGAGTTCGAGGACTTGGAAAAGCGTGACCACGTCGTCATTCACCACGGCGGCGATGGCGTCGAGCACCCTCGGCTCCGCAGCGGGCGCGGCGGGTGCGCAGAGCGTGATGATGGCGGCGAGAAGTAGCGGACGGATTTGTCTCACGAGAATGGTCGTTCGGAATTTCGAGCAGGCTAGGAACCGACCCATGCAAGTCAAGCGGTGCGTGGGCTCATGATTGAGCCGCGCACGGCGGATTGGAAAATTATTGAGGGCGTCGAGGCGGAGATCGTGCCGCGGGATCGTCGCGGTCTCACTCGGAGACGGATCTGGCGCTGCGCGCATCGGTGGTGGCCGCCGGGGACGCTCCGCTTGCGGCGCTCCGACTGGCTACAAAAACAGCCCCTCCACCGGCTTCGCCTTCACGAGTTCGCGCGGCTGGTTCAGGTGGTTGTAAACGTTCGTCTCCGGGTCAATACCGACAGCGTGATAGATGCCGGCGAGCAGTTCGGTGGGATGCACGGGCTTGTCCTTCGGGCTCGCGCCAGTCGCGTCACTTTCGCCGTGGACGTAGCCGCGCTTCGAACCCGCGCCTGCGACGACTGCGGTGTGGCAATACGGCCAGTGGTCGCGTCCATCGGATCTGTTCACCTTGCCGCTCGTGCTCACGCCCTTCTCGGGGCTGCGACCGAATTCGCCGAGCGCCACGATGAGCGTTTCCTCGAGCAGGCCGCGTGATTCCATGTCCTGCAGGAATGCCGAAAAGCAGGGCAATCGCATCAAAAGAAGCGGCGGAATTATGGCGATTATAAAATGTACTTTTAGAAAGAAGGCTGGGAGAAGCTTGGGATGCCCGAAACCAACAGCCTCAGCCAACACTTCCTCCAACTCGA
>BJFP01000510.1 GCA_014189875.1 Verrucomicrobiota bacterium
AGGCCGCCATGCAGCAACTCCTCACCGGCCAAACCCGCCTCCCCGGCTTCCACGGCGAGTGGGAGGTGAAGCGGCTGGGGGATGTCGCCTCCGTTTCAAAAGGAACTCAACTCCACAGCAGCGAAACAGACGAGGGCGGGAAGTTTGCCCACTTGAATGGCGGCATCACGCCATCGAGCTACACGCACAAATCAAATACGGACGGGAACACCATTGCCATCAGTGAGGGCGGCAATTCCTGCGGCTTCGTCCAGTTCATGACCGAGCCGTATTGGTGCGGCGGCCATTGCTATTCCGTGATTCCGAATGGCGTTGATAACCTCTTCCTCTACCACGCGCTCAAGGGGCAGCAGTCTTCAATCATGGGTCTTCGCGTCGGCTCAGGTTTACCGAACGTGCAGAAGACCGGCCTCCTTGATTTCAAGATTGAAATCCCTTCGACCCTCCCCGAACAAACCGCCATCGCCGAGGTGCTGACGGACATGGATGCGGAGCTTGGGGCGTTGGAGCGGCGGCGGGAGAAGACCCGCGCCCTCAAGCAGGCCATGATGCAGGAACTCCTCACCGGGAGGACGCGACTGGTATGAGCGAAGCCACCGAAACTTTCGAGTCGCTGTGGTCATACTGCACCGCAGACAAGCGAGCGATCCCAAGGGACTGGCACAAGCTCTACGAGATGCTCGCCAACAAGCGCCAGAAGTCTTCGGGCGGGTGGACACCCTCACTGCCGTTGATTCTCGCGGCGTGGGATGTCACCACGCCGATTGAAAAGCACCTGCGCTTCAAAGAGCACGTCGAGTGGGCGGACGAACACAATCAACTGGCCGAAATCGCCAGCTATCTTCGTTCACTGCCGGAAGACCAGTGGTATCACTTCGGCGAATTTTAGACGGCACCCATCACAACACGATCATGAAAATCTCCACCATCCTCGACCACATTGACAGCGGCCACATGGCCCTTCCGGAGTTCCAGCGCGGCTATGTCTGGAATCGCGACCAAGTTCGCGGTCTGTTCGGTTCGCTTTACCGCCGTCATCCGGTTGGAGGGCTGTTGGTATGGGCGACCGAATCCAAGACCGCCGCGCACCGTGGCGAAGGGGCACTTGCGGCTGGCATTGTGAAACTCCTGCTCGACGGGCAGCAACGCATGACCTCGCTCTACGGCGTGGTGCGGGGCAAGCCGCCAAAGTTCTTCGACGGAAACGCCAGGGCCTTCACCGGGCTGCGCTTCCATCTTGAAACCGAGATCTTCGAGTTCTACCAGCCGGTGAAGATGAAGGACGAACCGCTGTGGATCGATGTGACGGAACTGCTCAAGAAGGGAACCGGCGGCTTGGGCGAGTTCGTGACCCGCCTCAGCGGGAACCCGGCACTCGCGGCAAGAGTGGGCGACTACGTCGGGCGGCTCAGCCGTCTGCTCGGGATCACGGACGTGGATTTGCACGTCGAGGAAGTCACAGGGGAGGACAAGACGATGGATGTCGTCGTGAACATATTCAACCAGGTGAACAGTGGCGGGACCAAACTTTCCAAGGGCGATCTTGCGCTGGCGAAGATATGCGCCGACTGGCCCGAGGCCCGCGATACCATGAAAGCCAAGCTCAAGGAGTGGGCGAAGGTGGATTATCATTTCGACCTCGACTGGCTCTTGCGCTCCGTGAACACGGCGCTGACCGGGGAGGCGAAGTTCCAATTCCTGCACGACAAGGATGCCGAGCAGATCCGGGACGGCCTCACGCGTGCCACCAAGCACATCGACACGAGCCTCAACATGATCGGCGGGCGCTTGGGGCTGGATCACGATCAGGTGTTTTTCGGCCGGTTCGGCGTTCCGGTGATGGTGCGGTATCTCGACAAGCGCACCGGCACGATGAACGAAAAGGAGCGCGACAAGCTGCTGTTTTGGTTCGTGCAGGCGGCCATGTGGGGACGTTTCTCCGGCTCCACGGAATCCTTCATCGATCAGGATTTGGCCGCACTAGAAGGCCCGGACGGCGGGCTGGACAAGCTGCTGGAGCAATTACGCCTCTGGCACGGCGGGCTGCGGGCGGAGGCGGGGCATTTCACAGGCTGGAGCCTTGGTGCCCGTTTCTACCCGGTGCTCTACTTGTTGACCCGGATGGGAGAGGCACGCGATTGGGGCACGGGGCTCCCGCTCAAGGCCACCCTGCTCGGGAGAATGAGCCGGTTGGAGGTGCATCACGTCTTTCCCAAGGCTCAGCTCTACAAGCGCAATTACAGGAAACCGGAGGTGAACGCGCTCGGCAATTTCTGTTTCTTGACGAAGGACACGAACCTCAACATCACCGACCGGCTGCCGGAGGAGTATTTCCCAAAGGTTGAGGCGGCCCATCCCGGCGCATTGGCATCGCAGTGGATTCCACCCGACCCTGCACTTTGGAAGATGGAGAACTTTCGTGAGTTCCTGGAGGCCCGCAAGGCGCTGCTCGCGGCGGAGCTGAACCGGCGCATGGAGGATCTGCTGCACGGTGACAACCGCTGGCTGGCTGGTCCGACTGCGGCGGTGACTGCTGTGACTGTCGTGAGCGGAGGGATCACAAGCGAGCAGGAGGAAGAAGAACTGGAAACACTCAGCGAATGGATGGAAGCGCAGGGCCTTCCCCGTGGGCTGCTGGCGTATGATTTCGCTGATGCCGCCACTGGAAAGCAGAATGCGGTATTCGACCACG
>BJFP01000511.1 GCA_014189875.1 Verrucomicrobiota bacterium
ACAGCCGCGAGAACAACGACGGGAGGGTTACATGAAGGTTACCTTTGAGAGGGCGGTTGCCGGCTGGTTTCGGACTCAACGGCAGGAGCTGAATTGGCGGGGATTTCTAGCGGCCCCGGACATGTTCGAAAAGATCTTCAGCAACGATGAATCCTGCACACGCAAATGAACCGCAGCGGCAGGGATGCTCCCGGAAGTCGGTCAAGTCGTAGCTGTAGTTGAAGGTCAACTCCTCGCCCGCCGCGATGTCACGCCGGGCCACGATCCATATCCTTCCTTCGATCAACTCAGCATCGCAATTCGGCGAGCAGCTGTGATTGAGGAAGCGGGCGGGATTCCAGGAAACATTCCCGTCGAGGTCCCAATGCTCGTCCAGATGGAAGAGGCATTGATTCCCCGCCTCGCAGCGATTGAGGGATTCCGCTTTGTCGATCCGCTCCCCGACATACTCGATCACTCTGCCACCCTTGATGAAGTTGACGGTCGCGAATCCGCCCGTCCCGTGAATACGAGACGGCGAAAAAGCCACAGATGTGACCGGTGACGACATGCTCGGATTCTGCTCCCTGCGCGGACCCCGATCAACGCTGGAGCGACAGCCTGACGAGCGCGCTTCGCCATGTTCAGGGCAAGAAATGTCTTTAGGTGGCCAACAGTGGACAAGCGTTGAGGAGCAACGCCGTTATTCTTCTTTCAAGCACGATTCCGCCCAAGCGGTGCGGATGGGTGCGTGACCCTGAAACAAGAAAGAACATGGCTATGATTACATTGAGCGAGTCCATAATTGTCCTGCTGGGTTTCGCGATTCCAGCAACCTATCTCTTCTTCGTGAGCCGGTATGTTCGCGCGGCTGAACGGGAGACAGCTGAAGCGGAATCGAACGACCGGCGGGGTCTCCGGACGGCTGCCTGACGGTTGGTTCCCGCCTTCTGGCATTCCTCTATTGCACCGTCCGGCTGACCCTTCGTCTGCGCTGTCGCGGCCACCGAGGGCGTCGCGGAAGCTCTCTTCCTTCCGTTTTGCTTCCGACACACACGCTGGCTTTTCGCGACTAGCAGCCTGTCGGGCATAGGGGCGGGAGATTATTGAAAATCTTTTGAACAAAACCGAGGTGGCGGGGATCGGATCTCCATGGCTGCACGTTTTGTGAATCTGGATCGGCAGACGCCGATGTTTCTGCCCTGCGATCTGCGCGAGTGGCTGCCGGGAGATCACCTCGTCCACTTCATCCTCGACGCCGTCGAGCAGATTCCCACCGGCCACTTCCATGTGAACCATCGCGGCACGGGCAGCGAACAGTATCCGCCCACGATGATGCTCGCGTTGCTCATCTATAGCTACGCCACCGGACGGTTCGGTTCGCGCACCATCGAGGCCGCCACTTATAGCGACGTGGCCGTACGTTACCTCTGCGCCAATCATCATCCCGACCACGATTCGATCTGCACCTTTCGCCGGGTCAACAAGGCCGCGTTTGAGGCTGCGTTCGTCACAGTGCTCCAATTGGCGCATCAACTCCGGCTCACGCGCGTGGGCACGGTCAGCGTGGACGGCACGAAGATCCAGGCCAATGCCAGCAAGCACGCCGCCGTCAGTTATCAACGCGCCGGGGAACTGATCACCCGCTTCCAACTGGAAGTGGCCGAACTGACGACCCGCGCCGAAACCGCTGATGTGAAGGAGGCCAAAGAGCCGTTGGACATTCCGGCGGAACTGGCGCGGCGCGAGAAGCGCATTGAGTCGCTGAAACAGGCGCGGCAGATCATCGAAACGCAGGCCAGGGCAATGGCCGAGGCCAAACAGACCGAACATCAGGCCAAAGTGACGGCCCGTCAGGTGCAGCGTGACGCTGGTAAAAAGCCGCGCGGCCCGGAACCCCAAGCCCCGAGTCAAGAGCCTGAACCCAAGGCGCAATATAACTTCACCGACCCCGAGAGCCGGATCATGAAAGCGGGCAACGGGAAACATTTTGAACAAGCCTACAACGCGCAGGCGGCAGTGGACGAAGCGATGTTGATCGTGGGCCAGCGCGTGAGCGTCGCGCCCAACGACAAACAGGAACTGGCGGCGAGCGTGCAAGCCATCAGCCCTGTGGTGTCAGGCGAAGTCAAAGTGGTGCTGGCCGACAGCGGATTTTACAGTGAAGCGATGGTGCAGGCCGTGGAACAAAAGAGCGATGGCACGGCGAGTGGCTTGACGGTGTATGCGGCGGTGGAGAAACAGAGTCATCACAAGAGCGTGGCGGAATTATTACCGCAACCCGAACCTGAGCCGCTGGCGGAGAACGCGAGCGCCCAAGAGAAGATGGCGCACCGGATGAAGACACAGGTGGGCAAGACACTTTACAAACTGCGCAAGCAGACGGTCGAGCCGGTGTTTGGGATCATCAAAGAAGTGATGGGCTTCCGACGGTTTTTATTGCGAGGGCGGGAGAAAGTGTCGATGGAATGGCTGTTGGTCTGCGTGAGCTACAACCTCAAACGGCTGTTCACGCTTAAACGGCTGGCGGTGGTGGGATAAAATAAAGGCTCAGGGACAATCCGGGCAAAAAACAGGAGGTCACCGCCTCCTGTCCCCCATCTCATCTACGCACCGTTGACCAAAAATGGATTTGAGACAGCAACCCGGACCCGTAATCGAGCCACGCCAAAAAATTCTTTTCCTATGTCCGACATATTCCTAGTGTCCA
>BJFP01000512.1 GCA_014189875.1 Verrucomicrobiota bacterium
GAATTTTGGATGGCTGCCCGCACCAGCAGTCTGCGGGAACGAAGAATTCAAAAGCCAAAAGCCAAAATCTAAGATTTTCCTCCTCCCGCGTGAACTGGCAGCAACTCCTCTCCGCCGATCGCCTCGGCCGCAAAAAGCCCGGCCACCGCGAACCCGCGCGATCCGATTTTCAGCGCGACAGCGACCGCATCATTTTCTCCTCCGCATTCCGCCGGTTGCAGGACAAGACGCAGGTTTTTCCCCTCGCGGAAAATGATTTCGCCCGCACGCGCCTCACGCATTCGCTCGAAGTCGCCAGCGTCGGCCGCTCGCTCGGCACACGTGTCGGCGCGGAAATCTGCGGGCGCCACAATCTCGCGCGGGAGGAAATGCACGCGTCGGACTTCGGCGCGATCGTCCATGCCGCCGCGCTCGGGCACGATCTCGGCAACCCGCCCTTCGGCCACAGCGGCGAGGACGCGATCCAGCACTGGTTCACAAGCGACAGCCCACACGCGCGTGCCGCGCGCACCGGCCTCTCCGAGGCGGAAGCCGCCGACATGGAGCGCTACGAGGGCAACGCGCAGGGCTTCCGCATTCTCACGCGGCTGCAAATGCCGGACAACTTCGGCGGCCTCCAGCTCACGAGCGCGACACTCGGCTCATTTACAAAATATCCCCACGCCTCGCTCCTCGGCCCCGTGCCGCACATCGGCGCGAGCCTGAAAAAATTCGGCTACTTTCAAAGTGAGCGCGAGCACTTCGCCGAAATCGCCCAGCACTGCGGGCTCATCCAGCGCGCACCGGAATGCTGGGCGCGGCACCCGCTCGCATTCCTCGTCGAGGCCGCGGACGACATCTGCTACCGCCTCGTGGACTTCGAGGACGGCGCGCGCCTCGGCCACCTCAGCTACGAGACCGTGCGCGATGCATTCCTCTCGATCATCCGAAGGCACCCGCGCGATCTCGATGGCATGACCTCGCGCAAGGCCGCGCTCGAAATGCTGCGCGCGATGGCCATCGGCGAATGCCTCTCGCAATGCACCGCCGCATTCCTCGACAACGAGGCCGGCCTGCTCGCGGGAAAATTCGACACGCCGCTCACCGACGTGATCCCCGCCGCCCCCGCGCTTCGCGAAATCCAGAAGGTGAGCCGCGAGACGATCTATTCCACCGACCGCGGCGTGCAGATCGAAATCGCCGGCTACGAAGTCCTCGGCGGCCTGCTCGATATCTTCATGAGCGCCGTGAATGACATCGCCACCCATGGCGACCATGCCTCCAACCGCAGCCGCAAACTCTCCAGCCAACTCCCCGCCGAATGCGTCCACGCCGCGCGCGAAACCGGCCCCTACGAGCGCCTCATGCGCATGTTGGATTTCGTCAGCGGCATGACGGACAGCTACGCCGTCGCACTCTACCGCCGCGTGAAAGGCATCGCACTGCCGGGGACGTGAGCCCGCAACATTTTCCCTCTCGCCGCACGGCACGCCGCGCGCTCTAAGGGCGCCCCACAAATGCTCGAATACCTCATCCAGATTCTCGAACGCCTTCAGCAACACATCCACAGCATGGGTGCCCTCGGCATCTTTGCGTTCGCGGGAGTCTTCGTCATCGCGCAGATGTTCATGGTGCCTGTCGCGCCGCTCGGACTGGCGTTCGGTCTTTTCTTCGGATTCGTGCAGGGCTGGCTCGGCCTGATGCTTGGGTGCGCCATCGGTGCGAGCATCAATTTCCTCATCTCACGCCACCTCGCGCGCAAGGCCGTCACGCGCTGGCTCGGCTCGAATGAAAAGTTCCGCCTGATTGACAGCGCGATCGCGCGTGAAGGCTGGAAGATCATCGCGCTGCTCCGTTTCGTGCCCGTGCCATTCGGCCTCGCGAACTACTGCTACGGTCTCACGCCCGTGCGCTTCTGGCCGTATCTCGCGGCCACATGCGTCGCGATCATCCCGCCGAACAGTCTCTTCGTCTGGCTGGGGACGACATTAAACGGCCTCTCTTCGCTCAAGGAAAAACGCCCGCATCACCCGCTCGAATACGTGCTCCTCGGCGTGGGAGTCCTCGCGGCGATCATCGCGCTGCGCTACGTCGCGAAGGTCGCAAAGGCGGCAGTGGCATCGGCTGAACCGGAGTCGCCGTAGTGCGTGGAGCGCTGGCATCCTCGCCGGCAGTTTTCACGTGGCCACCGGGGACACACTGCATGGCTCCACCGCAGCAAAGGTCACCTGCAAAGTTCGTTCATGGAGCTGTGGCGAGACACCGCGAGCTGCCGGCGAGGAAGCCAGCGCTCCAGCTCACGGCTTCTCCAACCAGATGATCACAGGACGCTCGGATGCCTCGACCGCCATGTAGCCCTCGATCTCCTGGCGCACTTTCACCTTCTCCGCATCGCCTGCGACGAGCGGCATCCGCTCTGCGTGCACGACGCGCAGCGGGTCATTGAAGAGCCGCACCACGCGCGGCGCGCCGCTCGGACGCCACACGGCCCATGCGCGTTTCGCAGGCTGCGATGCGTGCGTGAATTCGTAAGCGTAGCACTCGTCCGCATCCTCACGGTCCACGCGGACAAAACGGTATTCGCCGAGCGAACGCTGCAACCATGCGAGCGCATGGAATGCAGGCTTTGGCTCGAAGTTGCGCGTGATTCCGCTGCTCGCGCGCAGGTGCGGCCCGTCCTTGTCGTTAAAAAAATAAAGG
>BJFP01000513.1 GCA_014189875.1 Verrucomicrobiota bacterium
AGTCCTGGCAAGATCATCAAACAAGACCGAACATCGTTCCGGCATTCCACGGGATTCTTCGGCTGCGCGATGCCCGCCACCTGCGCCCGCCGGGCATCGCTCCGCCTCAGAATGACCCCGTTTTTTTTTGATGCGATTGCCCTGGCGCTCGCTCTCAATGACCTTGAAATTGGATCTCTGAGCGTGTGACCGTTTCATTTCATGCCGACCACCGATGCATCCAAAAGATTCAAGCCATGGCCGAAGATGACGATCCAAAAATGGAAGCTTCGAAGCGGGCAGCGGTGAAGTCATGGATTCAGGCGGTTGGATAGGCGCGCCGCGCCAAACGGCCGCGTTATTTTGTGGCGGGTTTTGGATGTGTGGGCCGTGGGGTTTCTGTCACCGCACGGATGAGCCCGCTTTCTCCCTGAAATTGCGCTTTACTCGATGCTCGCAGGGGTTAACGTGCGTAGTATGAACCCCGTCCAAAATACCCCGACCATGGTCACCCCGAATCTCATCACCCGGCGCTCGTGTCTCAAAGGCATCTCGCTGGGCGCCGGCGCTGTTGTCCTTCAGCCGTTTCTGAATTCGCTGGCGGACCAGGCCGCAGGCAAAGCAGCGCCCGGACGCATTATCTTCATGCTGGAGAGCAACGGACTGTATCCGCGGCACGTCCAGCCGAAGGGCATTGAAGAACCGCGCGGAGGTGTGATGCAGTTGATCGACCGCCGGCTGGCGGATTTGGAGCTGCCCGATCCGATTTCTCCGCTGGCGCCGTTCAAGGATCGGATGGCGATCATCCAGAATCTTTCGCACAGGGTGGCCGGGGGCGGGGACCACGGCAAGGCGTACGGAGGCCTGGGGTGCTATCACTGGCGCAAGGGGCCCGCGGGCCAGACCATCGACCATGCGCTGGCCACGGCGCAACCCAACATCATTCCGGTCGTCGGCCTGGGCATCTCGCCGTCGGCCGAGGCAATTTTCGTCAACAGCGTGTCGGCCAGCGGTCCGAAGCGGACCACGCCCATCGTGTGCCAGCCGGATCTCGCGTTCCAGTCGCTCTTTGGCAGCGTGGCGCAAGGGAACGCCGGGAAGCTTTTCCAATCGCGGAACATGCTGCTGGATTGGATCCGGTCGGACATCAGCCGGGTGCGCCGCGAACTGCCCTCGATGGATCGCGAGAAGCTCGACATCTATCTCGACACGTTCGAGCAGATGCGGAGCCGCCAGGACAAGATTGCGACGCTGAAGAACCTGAAGGGCAATGTGCCCGCGCTTGACAAATTCAACAGCAAGATGACCACGCAGCGTTTTGAGGCGCAGTGTGCGATTGCGGTCGCGTCGCTTGCCTCGGGATTGACCAATGTGGTGACCATGGACGCGGCCTGCGGCGTGGGGTCTTACCATACGTGGAAGGAACTGGGCGTGACGCTCGACGGCCATGCGATCGGCCACAAGGACGGTCCGGATGAATTCTCGGTTCCGATCCGCAAATTCCACGCCCAGAGGGTCGCGGACCTTGCGAAGCGGCTGGACTCGATCAAGGAGGGGAACGGGACGATGCTCGACAACACCCTCATCGTGTGGATGAGCGATTCGGGCGAGGCGCACCATGGCTTCTGCGCGCAGTGGCCGATGGTGCTCGTCGGAAACATGGGCGGACGGCTGAAAACCGCGGGGCGCTTCCTGCAGTTCCCACAGTATAAGGCCGCCGGGCATCGCACGATCACGAACTTCTATCTCGCGCTCCTACAGGCCGTGGGCGATAAGCGCGCGAAGTTCGGGGAGCCCGATAACGAGCTGAAGGACTTCGACATGTCCGGCCCGCTTGCCGAGATCCTCGCGTAGCGAACCGCGCGGTTCGATTCGGATTGTTGCTGACAAGCCGTTGGGGAAGGTGATTCTCCCATCGGCTTCCAGATTTCATCCCATACCACCTTACCTCAAGAATCCCTATGCGAACCACTGTTTCCGCCTTCTGCATCGTCATTGCCACCGCCATCTGCGCCCACTGGGTCCACGCTGGCAATCAGCCCGGAAGCGCGGTGAAGGTAATCGACGGGGACACGATCATGGCCGTCGGCGTTGACGCGAGTGGAAAGGAGAGCGGCAAGCCGGGGACGATGGGTATCCGGGGCATCGCGGCCCCGGCCCTTGATCAACCGTTTGGCAGGCAGGCGCAAGATCGGCTCAAAGAGCTTGTCGAAGGCAAGGGCGTATCCTGGAACGGCCCCGTGCCACGCGCACACAAGCAGGGGATCGCGGTATTTTTCCGGGCCGCGAACGGCGACTCCCTCGCAAAACTGATGCTCTCGGAGGGGTTGGCCTGGGCAGTCGAGGCCGAACTGGAGGACAAGCATGCGAAACCTTCAGACGTCAGGAAGTTGGTCCCCGATGCCGCGGCGTGGATTTCAGCCGAACGCGAGGCTCGCGAAGCAAAACGCGGGCTTTGGGCGGACAAGGAACCGGTGGCGCCCTGGGAGTGGAGGGCCAGGATGAAGGAGATCAAAAACAGCCTCGGCATGCGGCTCGTATATATTCCCCCGGGCAAATTTCTGATGGGGTCTCCCCAGAACGAGCCGGGTCGCGAGGCATCCGAGTTGCAGCACGAGGTGGAAATCACGAAGGGCTTCTACCTCGGAGCAACCGAAGTCACGGTGGGTCAGTTCAAGCAGTTCGTC
>BJFP01000514.1 GCA_014189875.1 Verrucomicrobiota bacterium
CGTTCGAGGAGGTCGTTATTCCGTGGAAGGACATCGAGGCGGAGGTCGTCGCTGGCGATCTTGAGGCGGGGAACGATACCTACCACCATACCGAACTGGCAAACCCGATGTTCCTCGGAGCACTTCGACGCAAATGAACTTCTACAACGAGCACGACCCGAAGGCGGCGGCGTGGATACGCGAACTCATCGCGGCCAAGCTGATCCCGGACGGCATAGTTGACGAACGCAGCATCCTAGAAATCCAACCGCATGAACTCACCCGATACACCCAATGCCACTTCTTCGCCGGCATCGCCGGATGGAGTCTCGCCCTTACCCTCGCCGGATGGCCCGCAACTCGACCTGTTTGGACAGGGAGTTGCCCTTGCCAGCCATTCAGTAATGCAGGCAAAGGACTCGCCCAAGCTGACGAGCGGCACCTCTGGCCCGCATTCTTCAATCTCATCCGCGAGCGCCGCCCTGAGTGCGTCATTGGCGAGCAAGTTGAAAGCGCGATTGGAAAAGGTTGGCTCGATGGAATACAGACAGACCTGGAAGGAGAAGGCTACGCCCTTGGGAGTGTCGTATTGGGCGCACACAGCCTCGGGGCACCGCACATCCGCCAAAGACTGTTCTGGGTGGCCGACTCCGCAGGAGGACAACGCCAACAACGCCTACGGTCACAAGGGCACGAGTTACAGCGATCTGCCGACGACTGCGCAGATGGCGGGCTGGGCGACGACAAGAGCGGCGGACGCGGAGAGCGCGGGGATGAGGCACAGCCGTGGTGTGGCGGACACGCTGACAGCACAGGCAGGGCAAGGGTTGACGGGGTGGCACAGTCCGAAAGCGGACACGGGCGGGCATTACTCGCGGGTGAACGGAAAGGACTACCCGACGCTCGCGGGACAAGCCAAGATGGCGGGTTGGCCGACAGCCAGCAGCAGGGATTGGAAGGACACGCCGGGAATGGCGACGACGGGCACGAACCCGGACGGCTCGGAGCGGATGAGGCTCGACCAGCTTCCGCGAGTGGCGCAGCTTGGGATTCCTTCGACATCCTCCCCTGCCGGGACGGAAAAGCGCGGCGCGTTGAATCCGGCACATTCCCGCTGGTTGATGGGATTCCCGGTGGCGTGGTGCCAGGCAGCGATCCGAGCGTATCGGAAGCTCAAGCCACGGCGGAAAGCCGCGTCATGCGCCTTAAAGGATACGGCAACGCCATCGTGCCAGCCGTAGCCGCTGAGTTCCTAATCGCATATCTGGAGATCAAATCTGAACCATGAACATCGGCATCCTCGCCTTCACCACTCCATCCTTCGCGTCCGTCGCCGACATCACGGTGCCGGCGTTCAAGGCTTACTGCGCCATGCACGGCTACGCCTTCTGCCTCGCTACCGGCGACGACTGGAAGCCCCGCACGCGGAAGCTCGGCTTCATCAAGACGCAGGCCGTGTTTGACGCGCCGCCTCAGTTCGACGCCCTGTTCGTGGTGGATCTCGACATCCTCATCACGAATCCGCTGGTGCCGCTCGAAAGCCTCATCCATCCGACCGCTGACATCATCGTTACGACTGACGTGAACGGCTTCAACTCCGGTGCTTACATCATCCGAAACACGAAAGCAGCCAAGAGCTTCCTGACGATGGTGTTTGAGATGGAGCACGAACCCGGAATCAACGGCGAACAGGACGCGATGGATTCTGCTCTGAAATTCCAGAAGCCGGGATTCGCCGCATGGCTTCCGCAGCGGGCGATGAACTCCTACCTCTACACCGAGTATCCAGACACGAACGGCGCGGATGAGCCTGGACACTGGCAGCCGGGAGACTTCCTGCTGCACTTGCCGGGGCGCAGTAACGAAAGGCGCGTTGAGATTTTCAACTCACCGGAGATTCAGTCGAAGATCACCAAATGACGAAACCCAAACGAACACGAACCATGCCGGGCGCTGAACAATCGTGCGGTTCGAGTGTATCGCGTGAGTACGTTTCGCTGAGAGCGGACATCGAAAGCCGTCTCAGCGAAACGCGCGACCTGATGAGCCGATGTATGAAATACTTCCCGAATCAGAACTACGACCATCTCGCAGCGGAAATTAGCGCAATGAAGGGACTACTCCAACGCGACGATAGAAGAATGAAAGCGCAGCACCGGTAATCACACGACACAGCCCGATACAAGAACAGAAAACATGGAGACAAAAAAGCGAACACGAACCATGACGCCAGCGGCATTAGCCGGACTGGAAAAGGCACGCAAGGCGCGGATGGAGGCAAGGCAGGCATTGCTCCCGGTTGAAGCCGTTCCGCCGCTGCCCTTCATTGACCAAGTGAAGGCCATGTCCACGCCGATCACAGTCACCGGTAATTCTGAGCGCACGTTCGCCATCGCTGGCGACATCGGTGACTGCATCGCTATGCTACCAAGCATCCGACACATGGGCGGAGGTCACGTCGTCATCACCCCGCCACCGCCCGGCGTCGGCACAGGTCAGGGCTTCTGCCGTGAGTCAATGCAGGGTGCCCGCTACGAGTCGATCAGGCCGTTGCTGGAGTGCCAGCCCTACATCCACAGCGTGTCGTGGGGGCGGCTGCCAGCCGGCGCGATTGACGTGTCGCACTTCCGCACGCCGCCGCACTTTCAGGAGAACATCATCCAGTGCATCGCCCGATACTTGAAGC
>BJFP01000515.1 GCA_014189875.1 Verrucomicrobiota bacterium
GCGGGCTGAACTTTATGGAGGATCGAGTGAGAAGTGCCGGGCGGGAAGCACACCGAGTCCCCCGCGCCCGCGCCACCCCTTCGCGCAAGGTGCCGGTATGATCGCCGTCGAAACCACACCCGCAGGCATCCGCGTGACCATTCCCACCGGAGAAGTGGATCCCTCCCATCTTCCTGTCGTCGAGGAGGTGATCGATCCCGGGCCGGTGAAGGCGTGCCCGGAGGCGTGGAGGTGCATCGGCGAGGAAGTCACCGCGCAGCTCGATTACGAGCCTGCGCACTTTTTCAAACGCCGCAGCGTGCGGCGCAAATACGCGCGGCGGCATCATCCCTTTGCCGCACCCATCATCGCGCCGCTGGATACGTTGCAGGATCGCTGCATCGCGGCACCGGGGCTCATCGCCGCGATCATCGTCGGCAAGTACTGCGACCATCTCCCGCTCTACCGGCAGGAGCAGATCTTTGCCACGCGGCACAACGTGCAAATCCCGCGGCAGACGCTCGCGCAGTGGATGGGACTGGCCGCCGACTGGCTGCGGCCGATCTACGAGACCATCCGCACCGGCGTGCTCGGCGGTGGCTACGTGCAAGTGGATGAACCGAGCGCAGCGAGATAGCCTGCCGCAGGCAGCCCGCAGGGCGAGCGCAGCGAGGCAAACGCCGATCGAGTATCTGGTCCCCGGCAACGGCCAGACCAAGCTCGGCTACCTGTGGATCTGCGCGCGCCCCGGCGGCGACGCCGTCTTCACCTGGCACACCAGCCGCGCCGCCGCGTGTCTTGAAAACATCATCCCCTCCGGCTTCCGAGGCACCCTGCAAGCGGAAGGTTACAGCGCCTACCCCCGTTCATGCGCAGCCATCGTGAACCGCATCCGCGCTGCACTGCTGCGCATCCGCCCGCGTTACCTTCCGCAGAGCGCGATGGGCCGCGCCATCACCTACACCCTCGACCAATGGCCCGCGCCCGTCCGCTTCCTCGCCGACGGACGCACGGCGTGCTCCTTGGAAGTGGCTTGAACGCAGCCCGGCGGGCGCATTCCGCCCGCTTGCCATTTGCCGTGCAGTCGGGTTCCCTCCGCGCATGGCATCGGCAAAACCCTCCTCCCTCGTGGATACGCGCGTGATCTACTGCGGGGACAATCTGGAGCAGCTCCAAAAGCTCCCCGCCGCCTGCATGGACCTCATCTACATAGACCCGCCGTTCAACTCGAACTGCAACTACGAAAGTGCCAGTCCGGCCCGGACCTCCCGGGGCGAGACGAAGGAGAAGCGCAGCTTCGAGGGCCGGCACGAGAGCACGAAGGCCTACATTAATTCCATGCGCCCGCGCTGCGTGGAGCTGGCCCGCGTGCTCAAGAAGACCGGCAGCTTCGACTTCCAATCAATCAGGTAATTCATCCAGTTATTCATCATGCCCCTATTCAACATCGCGAACGACAACCTCAAGCCGATTCCACAATCTTCATTCAAGTCTGAGAAGCAGCTTCAACTGATGATCGAAACCAATCTCCTTGCGGCGTTCAATTCACGGTTCATCGCTTCCGAGTTTCGCACCGGTGCCCAGCATGCCGGAAGGATCGATACTCTTGCGCTCTCGGAGGACAACAATCCCGTGATTATCGAGTATAAGACCATCGAGTCATCGGACCTCATTAACCAAAGCCTGTTCTACCTGCATTGGCTCGCTGATCATCGGGGCGACTTCGAGATGGCAGCACGCAAAAAGCTGGGGAACAACATTGAGATCGACTGGTCGGACATCCGGGTGATTTGCATAGCGCCAAACTACAAACGATATGATCTCCACGCCGTGCAGGTGATGGGTGCCAATATCGAGCTTTGGCGGTATCGATTATTCGCGAACTCCAGCCTTTATTTGGAGGAGATCTATCGTCAGGCATTGCGCTCTTCCCCCGATGCTGGCGAACCAGAGAAGAATCCTGTGATGGTTGAAGCCGGGAAAAAGGCACGCATTACTGCGATGACCAGCAGCTACACGGTCGAACAACATTTCGTGGGCAAGCCGGACAGGATTTGTGAGGTGGCGCAAGTGATAAGAGATTTCGTCCTGAGTCTCGACCCAGCAATTCAGGAGACGCCGAAGAAGTTCTACATCGCTTATAAGATCAGCCAGAACATCGTTTGCATGGAGATAAAGAAGCAGCGAGTGGCCCTATTTTTGAAGCTCGACCCAAAGAGCATCACGAAGCCTCCAAAGAATTCCCGCGACGTATCCGAAATCGGTCATTATGGAACGGGAGATTTCGAGTTGATTCTCGAATCCGTGGAAGATGCCGCAGCGGCCGCCCAATTCATTGGAGACGCATATAGAGCTATTGGGGGATAGGGGCGCGGCTTCATCGTGCGCGACCTACCGTGGACGGAGAAGAAGCTGCGCGAACTGCCGCCCTTTGAGTTTGAGAATTGCGCCGTGATCGCGCTCGGCGGGCGCAAGAACAAGGCGCAGGTGGGCGACAAGGGGATCGACGGGCGCATCTTCCCCGTCTCCGCGCTGGACAACGTGCGCAAGGCCGGCGCGGACGAACTCGCGCTGGAGGAACGCTTCTACGCGATGCAGGTGAAGCAGAAGGACAAGGCCGGACGCCCGGACATTGATGCCTTCGAGACCGCGATGCGCCGCGCGAAGTGCGAGAAGG
>BJFP01000516.1 GCA_014189875.1 Verrucomicrobiota bacterium
CGTCCCGGCACGACGTTTGCGACGAATGATAGCCATTTCATCTAGCCTCCCCGTTGCTCCGCAGCGGAGCACTGAGGCTCCGGCACCCTCCGTTGTCGTGGCGGCGAACGAATCAAGAGCTTTTTCCCAGATTGTCCGTCCAACCCCGCATGAAATTCCAGTTCACCGTCTCGGCAGTGGCGCTTCTGGCTGGCTTACTCGTCGTTCCCGGCCTGGTTGGGGCGGAGCAAGCCCCTGCAAAGGAACGGAAGAAACGCGAGCCGACCGAAATACGGACCCTGCTGGAAGCGGGGCGGGCATCCGCTTCCTGGCCCGAGGGCATGGTCATCCACGTCAGTGCTTGCCTGGGGGAACCCGATGCGAAGGTTGCAGCCCGTGTCCCGGCAGAGATGAAGGAGACATGGGAGTTCGCCGCCGGGCAAGTCCACCGCGTCAGCTTCGAGGATACAAATACCAAGAGCACCGACCACCGGGTCGCGTCGCGTCCCTTTGACTCGAAAGACCTCTGCAAAGACCTGCTCGAAGGCAAGGCAATCGAAATAGCTGCCGAGAAAGGAGAAGGTCCGAAAGTCGGCCTGCTAGGTTCCCATTACCACCGCGGTAGTCGCTCCATCGAAGTGACATGGAAGGGAGAGACCATCCTGCATCTCTACGAAACCAACGGTCCGTTTCTCAAATTCTACCGGGACTCAGATGCCCGCGCCTTCGGTGCCCTCTACGAACGCCTGGCCAGCCAAGCCCGCATCCTGTTCCAGTCCAAGCCTGCCGAAGCCAAGTAGTGCCTGCGTGCGTGCGGAGTTTCCCAATACACACGTCGCACATGAATCGACCGAAAACTCCCGGCCATTCGCAGCTACCAACGGCGGCGGCTCATCGCGGGCGTAACGCCCTGCGGGGCCACGCGCCTCTAAGAGCGTGTTTTAGAAGTCTGTCCCGGAGTGCGCCCGTCCCCGGGCGCAGCAGTGTGGATTCCCCTAGGGCGTTGGAAAAACCCAAGCTCCCCGTGCTTCCAATGCTCCTGCGCCCGGGGACGGGCGCACTCCGACCGCGACTGATATCGCCGCCAAATTGCGTTTTAAAACTCGCTCTAAGCAGTTACCATCGGCGCGTATCGTGGTCGTCGTCGCTGAGCTTGGGCGCTAGGCATCTTATGCGCACCATATTTATCCTATCGGTTGCTGCCTTGGTGTTAAGTGGCTGCGCCACTTGCGAGCATCCGTCTCCGGCAAAGGAACGCGAGCTGTCAAAGTCGGGCGTTGTGAAAGAGGAGCGAAAGCTACCGACTAGTTCCTCCCTTATCGGCATCCGTGGCTTCCCGCTTCCCATAGCCTTGCCTTGGCCGTGAGCTATTGCTGATTTGTGGCCTGTCTCTTTTATCTACTCTCACATTGGCGAAGTGATTCATACTCGAGGGCTGTTACTCATCCTGAACGTGATTGGCGCTTTCCTCGTCCGCAAAGTGGTGGGGATGATCATTATGCCATTTTAGGGAGCATACGATATGGCCGGATGGGAGGGAGTGCTTCTGAGGGTTGCCGGAATTCCGCTCGTGCTTTTTGATCTCAACTGGCTGCTGCACCTCAAATGCTGCGAGCAAGGGCGCGCTGGAAACGAGGAGTGAGACTTTACTATCGCTTTCGAGTCGGTAGGTTCACCAAACGATGCAGACAGTTTACATTGAGACGACAATTCCCAGCTACCTGGGCGCACACCCGAGCAGACAGGAGCCGATGGCGACACATCAGCAACGAACGCATGAATGGTGGTCCCAGCACAGGCATCGCTTTCTGCTCTACAGTTCTGCATTCGTGCGAGGGGAGGCCGCTGGTGGTGATCCTGCCGCAGCGCAGCGACGGCTGGCTTACTTGACGCCACTGCCGGAACTCGACGTACCGCTTGAGCTTGACCAACTGGAAGCCGACTTGATCCAGCTATTTCGCCTTCCGCCGAGTGCGGCCACGGACGCCTCGCACTTGGGCATGGCGATGCTCCACCAGATGGATTACCTGCTGACTTGGAACTTCAGGCACCTCGCCAACGCCACTTTGCAGAAAGACCTTCACGAGTATTGCCTTTATCATAATTTGCACTTCCCAATCGTTTGCACACCTGAAACCCTCATCCAACTACAACCATGAACGAAGACACCATCGTCCAAGAAGTCCGAGACATCCGCGCCTCAATAGCGGCGGAGTTCGGCTATGACCGCACGAAGCTCATCGCCTGGGCACGGGAGCAAACGAGGCAGCGCAAAGCACTGGGTAACGCCCGCCCGGACAAAGCGCTGGAGACAACAGGCGGGGCGTCGAAGTCTTCCGTGGCTCGCAAGCGCCGTGTGCGCCCCGCACGTGTCTTGGCTTAGAGGTCAGGCCACCTGCCCGCGCTTGCCGAAAGCGAAGCAGCGGAGCAATCACAGTTCATGCCAACCGTAGCTTTCAAAGCCCATTTCAATGGAGACCACATCGTGCTCGACGAGCCGTTCGATCTCCCGCCGCACTGGCCGCTCATCGTCACGCTGCTTCCGCAGCCCGACACCGAACGCGCTGACTGGGAGGCGCTCGCTGTCGAGGGCTTGGCGCGCGCGTACAGCCCAGACGAGCCGGACTACTCGCTCGCCGACATCAAACGCCCGCTCTAATGCAGGCGACATTG
>BJFP01000517.1 GCA_014189875.1 Verrucomicrobiota bacterium
TCAGCTTTACGAAAGTGACTGACGTGGGACTTAAGGAACTCGCCGGGCTCAAACATTTGCGGACCCTTTCCCTCAGGGGAGCGAAAGTGACCGATGCCGGGCTGAAGGAACTCGCGGGACTCGATGGTTTGGTGGACCTGAACCTCAGCTTTACGCTGGTAACGGAAGCAGGTGCGGCGGAGTTGCGAAAAGCCCTGCCTCATTGCAAGGTCAAAAAGGATAAGTGATGGGAGGAGGGTATCCAAAAATGGATATTTATAACTCCGCCAGTCGAGAAGGTGGTAGTTTTTGATTAGAGCAGTTCAAGAAATGGTGTAGCCGCGTGATTGCGAAATTCGACGCAGATTAATGGCCCGGAGGGCCAGCGGAAATTAGATACCGTCTTGTCGTCAACGGTTAAGAAAGGAGAGTCAGGAATGATTCAGAGGGTGATGGTTTGGGTCATAGGCGGACTGGTGTTTGAGGAGGGCGAAGGCGTGGCGGAGGAGCTTGTGTTCGACGGCGAGGAGAGCGGACATTTTGGATTTGCCGCGGGCTTCGAGGGAGTCGGCGAAGGCTTTGAGGCGCGGGTTGGCGCGGCGGGCGACAAGGGCGGGCATGTAGAGGATTTTGCGCAGGAAGCGGTTGCCCTCGCGCCCGATGGAACTTGCGCCGCGCACGCTGCTGCCGCTCTGGCTGAGGCGCGGGGTGAGGCCGCACCACGCGGCGGCGGTGCGGGAGTTGGGGAGGTGGCGCGGCAGCTCCGCGACGAGCCAGCGCGCGGTCTTGATCCCGATGCCGGGGATGGCGCAGAGCCGTTCGCAGTCGGCGTGCAGCGTGGCGTTCGCGGCGAGATGTTCGGCGATGGCGGCCTCGATGGCGGCGGTTTCACGCGCGATGTGTTTTTGCAGGCGCGCGATGCTTTTGCCCACGACGGCATCGGAAGTCTCGGCGCGGCGGGCTTCCATCTGGGCGAGTTCGCCGAGGGCGGCGAGGCGGCGCAGCAGGGCGCGCAGCGCGGCCTGCGCGGGGCTGGCGGGCTGCCAGAGGTCGGGGTCGTGGGTGAGGCCGTAGTGGGCGATGATTTCAGCGTCGAGGGTGTCGGTCTTGTTGCGGCGGCCGTCGCTGCGGGCGTGGTCCTTGATCCAGCGCGGGTTGAGGACGCTCACGGCGTGGCCCGCCTCGTAAAGCACGGTGGCCGCGAGCAGGCTGTAGCTGCCGGTGGATTCCATGATGACGGGGAGCGGCCCGTCGTGGAGCGGACGCAGCCAGGCGAGGAGTGCGCGCAGGCCGGCGGGAGTGTTGTCGAACTGGGCCCGGTGGCGCTTGCCGCTGTGGAGCAGGCAGGCGTCGAGTTTGGCCTTGGCGATGTCGAGGCCGAGGCAGATGGTCTTTGGCGTATGATGGACTGTGGTGTGCATGGTGTGGTGTGTGTTCTTTACTGGCACCCGAACCGAGGCGTCTCCGGCGATGGCACTGGCTTGTCTGCGCATTGCCCGTGTGCTACACACACGGGCGGCTTGATACCGTCCGGCCTTTGGACCGGAGAGGCGGCGGGCTCGGGAGCCAATCTAATTTGCAGGCTCTTGCTCAGCCGGGGTCGGTTTTCCCGGCCCGCTGCCTCAAGTCGGGCGCTCTCACTTTACTCGTCCGTCAATAGACAAGCCGGTGGCGCAAGCCACCGGATCCGCCGCAAGCTCGAACGCGCCCCGGAGGGTGCGCCGGGAAATGGCCTGGCTCCCACCGCCACCTCCGGGGCGGATTCCGTTTTTGGACGAGGTCCGGTGGCTCGCGCCACCGGCTAATTTCCGTCGGCCCTCCGGGCCATTCCGCAGGAATCCGGAAGTTCGAGGGAGGCTATGCTTTTTTTATGTGAATATCCTGACCGGCGATTGACACCCGATTGTGAACGATGTCTAGTTTCAAAAACCCCCATTCATATGAACGACTCTTTTCAGACTGAACAGACCGAACAGGAAGGCGAACTCCATCAGCAGTTCGTCGAGCCGCAGCTCACGTTCATGCAGAGACTCCAGCAGAAGTTCGCCGAGTCGCGATACTTCATGCTGTCGTGCGTGATTCACACGATCATCGTGATCGTCATGGCGTCGATCGTTTACAAGTCCATGGACGAGCAGCGGGATTTCGTCCCCGTGGGGGGCGGCGAAGGCCCCATGCCCCTGGACGACGATCGTCCGCTGCCCACGGATTTGCCCAAGGAAGCCGTGCCCGTGGATGCGAAGGTGACGCCGAAGCCGACCATCAACAGCCCGACCTTTGGCGTCATCCAGACGACGAGCACTGCGAATCCCTTCAATCTCCCGCCTCAGCAGATGCCCCCGAATCCCGGGCTCACGCCGGACTTCACGAAGCCCACGGGCAACATCACCACGATAGGCGGCGGCTTCGTTGGTCTCCCCGGTCCGATGAAAGGCCGCGTGGGTCCCGCAAGGGATAGGTTGAGAGTCCAGAATGGGGAGAAGCCCGGGGCTGAGAAGGCGGTCTTGAAAGGCCTCGCGTGGTTGCAAAAAAACCAAGCGTCCGACGGTTCCTGGGGCGATAGTAACAAGGGTGCGATGACTGGGCTCGCCTTGCTGTGCTTCCTCGGTCACGGCGAGACGCCTCAGTCGCCGCAGTTCGGCTACACGGTGAACAAG
>BJFP01000518.1 GCA_014189875.1 Verrucomicrobiota bacterium
ATCCTGAAAACGGCGATGAGATTTACCACGGATTACACAGATGCCACGGATGAAGAAGATTAGGCCGGTGGATGGGCGAAAACCCGTTCACCCACGGGGTGAGTACCCCATCGGCGGCAAGTCCCTTCCTATCCGTGCCATCCGTGTCATCCGTGGTTTCCATTCCTGCTTTTAGGTTGAAGGCGGCGGCCTGAGCGCCATGGGAGGGAATCCGCGAGCGCGAAAACGGCCCTCTTCCAGTCGCCCTGCGGGCTCCTTCCAGAGGGCCGTTTTCGCGCCAAAACCCCACCGCCTCCGGTGTCACGAGTTATGAGGCAACGTATCGCTCCTTTTTTACTCCACGGTGTCATTTTGACTTGAGGCAACACGGTTTCGGACAAGTTCAAAAATATTCCCCTTGCTGGACCCAACCTTTCCCCGAACTGTGTCAGCATAGGGCGAAAGAAAGTGCATTTGGGATGCCCACCAGCCATTTAACGCAGTTGAAAACCGACAAGACACTCCTCGAAAGTTACGTCGCAAGCGGCGACGGGACCGCTTTTACGGAGCTTGTGACGCGGTATGCTCCGATGGTCTATCGGGCGTGTCTCCGACTGCTGGGCAATCACCACGACGCCGAGGATGCCACGCAGGCGGCGTTTGCCGTTCTGGCCCGGAAGGCCGGAAGCCTCCGGCAGGAGGGGCGCCTGAACGGGTGGCTGCATCGCGTGGCGCATCTGGTGGCGCTGGAAGCCCTTCGGCGGCGGTCAAGTCGCGAACGGCAGCAGGAGCAATCGGTGATTTGGTACGAGGGTTTGCAGGCAAACCTGCCAAATGCCGATCTGGATGCCGTCCTGTCGCAGGTTGATGCGGAAGTGGACAGATTGTCCGAAGTTCTGCGTGACGCTGTGATCCTGCGCTACCTGCGCGGGTTCAGCGCGCAGGAAGCCGCCGCCCAAGCCGGTTGTCCGGTTGGCACGATGAAGTGGCGGACGAGCGAAGGGCTCGCAAAGCTGCGGCAGCGTCTGGTCAAGCGCGGCGTGCCACTGAGCGGCGTGGCTCTGGCAGGCCTGCTCGCACCGGAGGCATCGGGGGCTGTGCCGGTGGCACTTGTCTCTTCCATTTTGGCGACCGTGAAATCGATTGCGGCTCGCGCCGCAACCACGGGCGCCGAAACAACAAAAATAATCACACTAACAGATAAAATAATGAACATCCTATTCTACACCAAAGTCAAAACAGCAGCAATGATCGGCGCGGCAGCAGTGCTGGTCGGCGCGTCCTTCCCGATCGGCATGGCCGTGGGATGGGCGGGCGAAGAAAAGACTGCGCAGCCGGCGGCGACCGGAGCGGCCCAAGCCGTGCCGCGGCAACAACCCTCTCTGGCCACCTCGTTGTCACTGGATGACCTCAAGAGGCTGCTGGAGGAAAAAAAGAAGGCCCAGAAGCTTGCTTACAATGTGGTCGAGAATGATCCGGACGTACAGACCAAGCGAAAGGAAATGGATGAAGCGGAGCAGACTTTCCGTGCCGTCCTTGCACGGTCAAAGGGGCAGGGAAAGAACCCGGAACTGGATGCTGCCGTGCAGACGCACAACACGACGCGTCAGGCATTCCTCGCTCTGTACAAGGAGAAATTTGCGGCAGCCGGCGGGACGAACCTGGCCACGGAGATCATGGTGCTGGAGGGCCATATCAAAGGGGCGGATCGAGAGTCAGGTGCGGCGCAACCAGTCAAGAGGCAGGACCAGAGGCAGGGGCAGGGGCAGCAATAGTGGCCCCATTTGCAATAGAGTGCCTGCTCAGACATCCTGCCCCCAAGTGATTCGATGACCTTGGACCCACGGAATCGGGGCGCGCAGGACGGTGCCGGGATAGCGGGTTTCAGCCGTGTTGCGTTCTTCGCACGTGCGCAGGGGTGGCCGGCTTTGCGTAATGGGCGCAGGCTCGGCGGGGGGCGATAGGGTCTTCGTTTGCACGCGCGGAAACATGAAGGCAACATTCATGGCAAAAATCAAAATGCTGGCCGCAGTGACGGTCGCGATAACGGGAACATGCATCGCCGCAGTCCAGGCGGTGCCCCTTGCGGATACCAGGCAAAGCGCACCCGCTCTCCCCGTGGCCGAGGTCACGGTCACGCCGCATGGCGCACGGGCGGTCAATGCCTTCGCGGAAATCCGGCGCAGGGGCGGACCGAGGGTGGCGGTGTTCAGCCATTCGAATGTTGGCCAGGAAAAGCGGCTATTCGCATTGATCGTCCCCGGAGATCTCCGCCATCAACCGGTGTCCGCGCGGAAACTGATCGCGGCCGTGGCCGCAGCGCACGATCTCAAATTGTTCTGGGCGAACGATGGGCGGCTCGCGGTGCTGTATGCTGGGACAGCGGATGCCAGGATCGAACGACTCCGTCAGGACCTGGCCTCGACCGAGATTGCCGTTCGCCGCGAGGCGGTCTGGCTTGGCGGCTGGCTCGATGATCCACGCGTCGTTCCGCTTCTGGTAAGGGCCACGGCGGATAGCGATGCCCAGGTGAGGGAACAGGCCACGTTGGGTTTGTTCCGCTTCGGCGTCGATTTGGTCGTGGCTATTGACGTCACCGCGGTTTCATGGCTCGAAACGTGTCTCGCCACCCCGGATCTGGATCCGGGGTCA
>BJFP01000519.1 GCA_014189875.1 Verrucomicrobiota bacterium
CTCCTACAAAAACCTCGCCCAACTCCGCGCCGCCGTCGCCACCTTCGTCCCCATCTACAACCACCACTGGCGCCTCGAAAAACTCCGCTACCAATCTCCCGTTGAAGCCCGTATTGCTTTCCAATCCACGATGCCCTTAGCTGCCTAAATACCCCTGTCCGGTGTCCAATCAACCGGGTGCGGTACAAAGGACCGTTCTGCCGTCCCTGGCGGGACTTTGTTGGTTTTCCCATCCGTTGCCCCAGCACTGAAGTGCTGGGCTATTCTCGAAACTCTTCCTGAGCCTCTCACTGGCGCGGACAGGATTGTCCGCGTTACGCCGGCTGTCAGAGGGAACGCAGGACGCCGCAGAGCGCGGCGATTTGCTGGCGGGTGTGGCGGGCGGAGATGGTGATGCGCAATCGCGCGGAATCGCGCGGCACCGTGGGATGGCGGATCGCCGGGACGTAAAATCCGCGCTCGGCGAGACGGTCGGCGGCTTCGAGCGCGCGGCCATTGTCGCCTAGGATCAGCGGGATGATGGCGCTCTGGATTCTCCTGCCTTCGGAAAAAAGCTGCGGCATCTCCTCGCCGAAGGATCCGAGGTTTTCCCAGAGTTTCTCGCGCCGCTTTTCGCCGGCTTCCGATTCCATGAATTCAATCGCGGCGCACGCCGCGGCGCTGATCGCGGGCGGCGGAGCGGTGGAGTAGATGAAGCTGCGCGCGCGGTTCACGAGCAGCTCGATGAGCCGGCGTGATCCGGCGATGTAGCCGCCGGCGACGCCGAGCGCCTTGCTGAGCGTGCCCATCTGGATGTCCACCTCGCCCTCGAGCCGCAGCGCGTCTGCGAGGCCGCGGCCATTGCGCCCGAGGACGCCGACCGCGTGCGCCTCGTCCACAAGCAGCATCGCGCCGAATTCATTTTTCAACGCGACGATTTCCGCGAGCGGCGCGCGGTCGCCGTCCATGCTGAACACCGCCTCGGTGACGATGATCACGCGCGCGTCGGGGTGATTTTCCGCGGCCCATTCGAGATGGCTTTCGAGTTTGCCGAGATGGTTGTGCGGGAAGACGCGCACCGTCGCGCGGCTAAGGCGTGCGCCGTCAATCAGCGAGGCGTGGCTGAGCTTGTCCAGGATGATCACATCATCCTCACCGCAAAGCGCGCCGAGCGTCCCGAGCGCGGTGGCGTAGCCGCTGGAAAATGTGAGCGCGGCTTCCGTGCCCTTGAAATTTGCGATCGCGCTTTCGAGCTGCGCGTGCGGCGCGAGGCTGCCGGAGATGAGGCGCGCCGCGCCGCTGCCGACGCCGTAGCGATCGATCGCGGCCTTCGCGGCTTCCTTCAGCGCGGGCTCAGTGGCGAGACCGAGGTAGTCGTTCGATGCAAAGCTGATCAGGCTTTTTCCATCCGCCTCCATCTCGGGCTGCTGTGGGGTGTCGAATGTGCGCAGCCGCCGCAACAGTGAGCGCGATCGCAAATCCGCAAGCTGGTCCTCGATGCTCGCGGCCATGCGCGATCAGTTTTCGCCCCTGGGCGCGTTTTTCATCTGGTAAAAGCCCCAGTTGAAAAGCCGGTAGCTGTCCGCCCAGAGGTGGTCGCGTTCGCGCTCGCCGAGCACGACACAGATGATCTGCCGGTTGCCATCCGCGGCACTCGACACGAGGCAGTGGCCCGCCGGTCCGGTGTAGCCGGTCTTCATGCCGTTGCAGAGGCCGAGGTATTTCATCAGCTTGTTGGTGTTTTCAAAAACGTCCGTGTGGCCGTTGGGGTACTTCCAGGTGATCGTTTTCTGGTTCACGATGCCGCGGATGACGCGGCTGCGATACGCGAAGAGCGCGAGCCTCGCCATATCGCGCGCCGTCGAGTGCTGGCCCTCCGCGTTGAGCCCGTTCGGCGTGACGAAGTGCGAGCTCTTCATGCCGATTTCGCCCGCCTTCGCGTTCATCTTGGCCGCAAACGCTTCGAGGCTCCCGGCGTTGTCGCGCGCGAGGCAGCGGGCGACATCGTTCATGCTTTTGATGAGGAGGATTTTCAGCAGGTCGTAGCGTTGGTCGGTCTCACCTCCCTTGCTCCCGAGCTTCGTGGGCTCGCACATGCCGTCGGATTTTTCGCAATGCACCTTCGCTGAAAGATCGCCGGCCTCGGCGACGATGAGCGCGGTGAGCAGCTTCTGCGTGCTGGCGACGGCCCGAAGCTGGTCGGCGTTTTTCTCGTAGAGCACGCGGCCTGTTGCGGCGTCGCAGAGGACCACGGCTTCGGCAGAGATGACGGGGAAGACGCTCGGATCGTTGTCGTCCATCGCGAACGGACGCGCGATGCCCGGCGACTCCGGCTTCGACTTTGAGGAAGATCGCGAGGGCGTCTTTTGGGGCGAAGTTTTCTTCGTCGCTGCGGAGGCGGGAGCGAGCAGCAGTGCGAGTGAAAAAAGGAACGCGGCGAATCGGCTCATGACGTGGTTCGGGCGCAGCGTAGCGGCGGAAACGATCGGTGCAAGCTATCGAACCGGTCGGCCCCTCCCCGGCGAATTGACTCAAATGAAATGACACCGGGGAAGGAATCGGAGTGTGGCTGCAATTGATACGTTGCCTCACGACTGATGACACCGGGGGCGATGTCATCAACCATGAGCCAGAACACCACGCGGGAA
>BJFP01000520.1 GCA_014189875.1 Verrucomicrobiota bacterium
CGCCGCTCTTGGGAACCACGCCCGCCATCGCCATGCCGAAGGGGAAGGCTGAGCATTGCATCTTCATCTGGCTCGGCGGCGGCATGGCGCAGATCGACACCTTCGATCCGAAGGCGCTCGGCGACACGAAGGCCGATCCGAAAAAGGCTGGCAGCTATTATCCGTCCATCGAGACCGCGGTGCCCGGTGTGCGCGTGTGCGAGCATTTGAACAAGACCGCGCGGCTCATGGATCGCGTCACCGCGATGCGCACGGTGAATCATCGTGTCGTGGATGAGCACGCGTTTGCCGCGAACCTCGTCCACACCGGACGCATGATCAGCGGCAACGTCACGTATCCTTCCATCGGCTCGATCATCGCGCACGAACGAGGCGCGGCGAACCCCGACGTGCCCGCCTACATGCTCATCGGCTACCCGAATGTCAGCCGTGGCCCTGGCTTCCTCGGCGCGAAGGACGGCTACGTCTATCTCACCGACACGAATGCCGGCCCTGCGGGATTCACGAGCCCCGATTTCATCACCGAGGAGAGAAAGGAGGCGCGTCTCAGCCTGCTGCAACCGCTGCAGGCCCACGCGCCGAAGGAGTCGAATGTCGCCGATTACGAGACGGCCCAGCGCGAAGCGCTGCGACTCGCCGGCCCGGGCTTCATGCGCAATTTCCAACTCGATCAGGAACCCGCCGCGCTGCGCAACACCTACGGAGGCGAATTCGGCCAGCGCTGCCTGCTCTCCCGCCGGCTCGTGCAGGCCGGCGTGCGCTTCATCGAGGTCTCGCACAATCTGAATTTCCTCAACGGGACCGGCTGGGATACGCACAACGAAGGCCAGCTCCAGCAGCACCAGCTCATCCAGGAACTCGACACGGCGCTCGCCGCGCTCATCACCGACCTCGAGCAAAAGCGCTTGCTCGAAAAGACGCTCATCGTCGTCGCGACCGAGTTCGGACGCCCTGCCGAGTTCGACGGTCGCGGCGGTCGCGGTCACCAGGGCACGACCTTCTCGATGGTCCTCGCCGGCGGCGGCCTGAAGCACTGCGGCGCATACGGCGTCACCGACGATCTCGCAAAAACGATTGTTGAGAACCCCGTGAGTCTCCCCGATTTCCACGCCACGATCCACGCCGCGCTCGGCGTGGAGCCGTCGAAGGAACTCATGGACGGCTCGCGCCCGGTGCCGATCACGGACGGCGGCAAGCCGGTCGCGGCTCTGTTCGCGTGATGCGTGCCATACCCCCCTCACTCCCCGCCGCCCGTCCGCGTTCTGACCGCTTCCGGTGCGGCGGGCGCGAAAACAAATTCCTGCGCGACAAACCCCCTCACTCCCCGACGCCCATCCGCGTTCCGACCGTTTCCGGTGCGGCGGATGCGAAAGCGAATTCCTTGCAGTAATTTGTTAAATCACGATGAAGCGAATCCTGACAACCTACCTCCTTCTTTGCGCTCACGCTCTGGCCGCAGCAGCGGGAAAGCCCAACGTCGTAGTTGTTCTCGTCGATGACATGGGCTACGGCGACATCGCGGCCCACGGCAACCCGGTGATTCACACGCCCCAACTTGACCGGCTCCACGCCGAGTCCGCACGCCTGACGGATTTCCACGTCGATCCCACCTGCTCCCCGACCCGCAGCGCGTTGATGACAGGGAGATATGCCCATCACGTCAAGGTGTGGCACACCATCGCCGGAGGCAACCACCTCCGCGCGGACGAGCTGACCATGGCCGATGCCTTCCGCGCGAACGGCTACCGCACCGGGATGTTTGGCAAATGGCACCTCGGATCAAACCTTCCCTACCGGCCGATAGACCGCGGCTTCGACGAGTGGCTTGGTCAGGGTGACGGCGGCACCGGCACCACTGACGATCATTTCCTAAACGATCGAGTCAATGACCACTTCATCCACAACGGGAAACGTGACAAACAGATCGACGGCTGGGCGGAGGACGTATTTTTCAACTCCGCGATCGACTTCATCCGTAGTAGCAAGAAGGTGGAGAAGCCGTTTTTCATCTATCTATGCAGCTATACTCCCCATCACCCGATCACCCTCCCGGATCCCGCATCGGCGGATGTTTACAAGAAAAGGGTCAATGGCGAAACGGCGGTCTTCTTCGCGGCGATCGAGAAAATTGACGCCCAGATCGGCCGGCTGCGCGCCACGCTCACCGAAGAGGGCCTCGACCGCGACACGATCCTGATCTTCCTCACCGACAATGGCGGAACAGGCGGAGTGAATGTCTTCAACGCCGGCATGCGCGGCAAGAAGGGTAGTAATTATGATGGCGGCCACCGGGTGCCGTGCTTCGTCCACTGGCCGGCAGGCGGGCTGCGGCAGGGCGAGGATATCGCCTCGCTCAACGCGCACATCGACGTGCTGCCCACGCTGGTCGATCTCTGCGGACTAAAGCTTCCCCGCGAAGTGAATTTTGACGGGCGGAGTTTCCGCGCACAGTTGCTAGTGTTCTGTCACTCGTTCATTGATGTGTAAAGCTTGATGAGTTTAGTGCGTGCGTCTGCGGTGGTGAACTGCCAGCGGATGTTGGTGGCGGATTGATTGCGGTCGCGCTGCCACGCGCGCAACTCCCGCGCAAGCGTGGGACGGTCCGGGATG